>CALXGL010000094.1 GCA_944387825.1 uncultured Oscillospiraceae bacterium
CAGATAACCTGGAAGCGCGCGGTGGACATGAACGACCGCCAGCTCAGGCACATCGTGGACGGCCTCGGCGGCAGGATGCAGGGCGTACCCCGCGAGGACGGGTTTGAGATAACCGTCGCGAGCGAGGTCATGGCCGTGCTCTGCCTCGCGAGCGATATAACCGACCTCAAGGCCCGGCTCGCGCGTATCATCGTCGGCTACACCTACGACGGCAAACCGGTCACTGCTCACGACCTCAAGGCCGAGGGCGCGATGGCGGCGCTATTGAAGGATGCGCTCAAACCGAACCTTGTGCAGACGCTCGAGCACACGCCCGTCTTTATCCACGGCGGCCCGTTTGCGAACATCGCGCACGGCTGCAACAGCATCACGGCGACGCGCATGGCGCTCAAGTGCGCGGACTATGTGGTCACGGAGGCGGGCTTCGCCGCGGATTTGGGCGCGGAGAAGTTTCTGGACATCAAGTGCCGCATGGCGGGCTTGAAGCCCAGCGCCGTCGTTATCGTCGCGACCGTCCGCGCGCTCAAATACCACGGCGGCGTGCCGAAGGCCGAGCTGAATAACGAGAACCTCGACGCCCTTGAGAAGGGCCTGCCCAATCTGCTCCAGCACGTCTCCAACATAAAGAACGTCTTCGGCCTGCCCTGCGTGGTCGCGATAAACGCCTTCCCGACGGACACGAAGGCGGAGCTCGAGCTGGTTGAAGCCAAGTGCAAGGAGCTGGGCGTGAACGTCGCGCTCAGCGAGGTCTGGGCCAAGGGCGGCGAGGGCGGCAAGGCCCTGGCCGAGGAAGTGGTCAGGCTCTGCGAGGAGCCGAACGACTTCCGTCAGAGCTATGAGCTCGACATGAGCATCATGGAGAAGCTCAACGCGATATGCACGAAGGTCTACCACGCGGACGGCGTGCAGCTTGTGGGCAACGCTGTAAAGCAGATAAAGCAGCTTGAGGAGCTTGGCTTCGGGAAGCTGCCCATATGCATGGCAAAGACGCAGTACAGCTTCTCGGACGACGCGAGCCTGCTCGGCGCGCCGAGCGGCTTCACCGTCACTGTGCGCAACCTCAAGGTCTGCGCGGGTGCGGGCTTCATCGTGGCGCTCACCGGCGACATCATGACCATGCCGGGCCTCCCGAGGGTCCCGGCCGCGGAGAAGATAGACGTCGATGAAAACGGCGTCATATCCGGGCTGTTCTGATGGAGAGGCAGATAGATTCTTTCCTCGCCGCGCTGGCCTCCAAAGCCCCTGCGCCGGGCGGCGGCGGGGCGGCGGCGCTCTGCGGGGCAGTCGGGATTGCGCTGGGGAACATGGTGGGGAATCTCACGCTGGGCAAGAAGAAGTACGCTGATGTGCAGGAGGACATCGCGGCGCTCAATCAGCGCGCCGAAGAACTCCGCGCGGATTTCGTCGCTCTGATAGACGCGGACGCGGAGGCGTTCAAGCCGCTGAGCGAAGCCTACGGCATACCCAAAGATGACCCAAAGCGTCAAGAGGTCATGGAGGCGGCGCTGCTCGCTGCTGTGCAGCCGCCGCTGGAGATAATGCGCAAATGCGTCAAGGCCCTCGAGCTCATAGCGGAGTACGCGGCCAAAGGCAGCACGCTGGCCGTCTCCGACGCCGGCTGCGCCGCCGCGATAACCCGCGCCGCGCTCGAGGCCGCCGCGCTCAACGTGTTCGTGAATACCCGCCTTATGTCCCGGCGCGGCGGGGCCGATGCGATAAACGAAGAGGCAAACGTTCTGCTTTCGGACGGCTGCGCCGCCGCCGGGGAAATCTACGAAGAAGTATACGGGAGGCTGAACTGATGGCCGAAATACTCAAGGGCGCGGCTGCGGCCGCGGCACTGGATGAAAAGACCGCGGAAGCGGTGCATCTGCTGAAAATACGCGGCATTACGCCTACGCTCGGCATACTGCGTGTGGGCGAGCGTCCGGACGACGTGGCTTACGAGCGGGCGGCAGTAAAGCGCTGCGAAAAGCTGGGCATAGCGGTCAGGCTGGTCACTCTGCCTGCGGCCGTCATGCAGGGGGCGCTTATGGCGCAGATAGCCATGCTGAACTCCGACAGCAACGTCCACGGCGTGCTCATGTTCCGTCCGCTGCCCGCGCAGCTGGACGAGGTTTCCGCCTGCGAGGCGCTTATGCCGGTAAAGGATGTGGACGGAATAACCTCAGGCAGCGCGGCGGCGCTGTATACGGGCGCGGGCAAAGGCTTCGCTCCCTGTACGGCGGAGGCCGTTATTGCCCTTCTGGAGCACTACGGCGTAGTAATTGAAGGCAAGAACGCGGTTATTGTGGGACGGAGCCTGGTAATAGGCAGGCCCGTGTCCATGCTGATGCTCGCGAAGCACGCGACGGTTACCGTCTGCCATTCGCGCACCCGAAATCTGGCGGAGCTGACGCGCCGCGCGGACATAGTGATTGCGGCGATTGGCAAGACGGAGAGCCTTACGGCCGACTGCTTTGCGCCGGGGCAGGTGGTTATCGACGTGGGCATCAACTATTCCGAAAGCAAGCGGAAGCTGGTCGGAGACGTTGACTTCGACGCGGTTGCCCCGCTGGTAGGCGCTATTTCGCCGGTGCCTGCGGGCGTCGGTGCGGTGACGACCGCCATACTCGCAAAGCACGTTGTGCTCGCGGCGGGGGGAATAGTATGAGGGCCTTGTCGGACGCGCTTCTGGGCTTCCTGGCCGGCTTCTCCATAACGCTGGGCGCGACTGCATATCTTGTGCTTGAGAATATCATGGCCGGCGCCCTGATGTTTACGGTGGGCCTTTTCGCCATATGCACCTTCGGCTGGAACCTCTTTACCGGCAAGCTCTGCTATTCGATAGGCAAAGGCCCGAAGTACATAGGCTTCCTCGCCGTGGTGTGGATATCGAACTTTATAGGTGCCGGAGCCGGAGGACTGCTGATACGGGCAACGCGGCTCACCGCGGCGGTGGAGCGCGCGAACGCCCTGTGCGACACGAAACTGGGAGACAGCCTCGGAAGCGTCTTCCTGCTGGCGATATGCTGCAACGTGCTCATTTACATAGCCGTGGAGGGCTACAGGAGCAACCCGCACGAGCTTGGAAAATACCTTTCCATCTTCTTCGGCGTAACCGTATTTGTGGTCTGCGGCTTTGAGCACTGCATCGCGAACATGTATTATCTGACTGTCGCCGGGCGCTGGTCGCTTGAGGCCGTGGCGTTCATACTTGTCAATACGGCCGGCAACATTGCCGGCGGCCTGCTGATACCTGCAGTGAGCGAGCTCTCTCGCCGGTGCAGGGAAAAGGCAGGGGCAGGGCGCTGAGGAACATCTGCGGGCGGCCTGCGTCATAAATATGGAGTACGACGGAAGGAGGACTTCATATGAAACGCAGATTTCTGGCCGCAGCCGCCGCGGCGCTCGCGCTGGCCGTGCTTCTGTCCGGCTGCGGCGAGGGCGAAAAAATGCCAGAGAAACAGACCGCCGGCATAAATACGGAAGCTCCGGACGATCCGGAAAACGTACGGAGCGATTTGAACGCGGATGAAACCATATAAAAATCAGGCCCCGAAAACTCGGGGCCTGATTTTTATTTTCCGGAGCCTTGCCGCTTGAAATTTCCTGCGGTGAACAATATGAGCCCGGCGATGATGAAGCCGAACATTATGAGCTTGCTGCGCGTGACGGTTTCGTCCATGAACAGGAAGCCGCAGACGAAGGAAATAGTAGAGCTGAGGTATTGCAAAATCCCCACAACCTTGAAGGGCATGCCGTTGACCGCGCTGGTGTACAGGATTATGGGCGTCGCGGTGACGACGCCGCTCAGAAGCAGAAGCGGAAAATCCGGCCACGCCACAGAGGCCAGACCGCCGTCGCCGGGGAAAAATATCACGGCGGCTATAAGCGCAAAGGGAGAGAGCACGGTGGTTTCAACCGCGACCGAGACGACGGGGTCGGCATGCACGGCCTTTTTAGCCGTGGCATAGGCGGGCCAGCTCAACGCGCAGAGTACGGCGACGAGCGGGAAGGAGCCGTAGCCAACCCAGCTGATTACGACGCCGGCGCAGGCCGTTATGACGGCCGCAAACTCCAGCGCGCTGCCCTTTTCGCGGAAAAACGTGATGCCGACAAGGAAAATAACCATCGGGTTCATATAATAACCCAGGGCCGTGTCCAGCACATGGCCGTTTGCGACGGCCCAGTTGAAGAGCGCCCAATCGGCGCAGAGGAAAACTGCCGCAGCTGTAAGCCTGCGCAGAAGCTTTGCGTTGCGAAACGCGGACAGAAGTTCGCGCAGGCGGCCTGTACAGGCCAGGAACAGCCAGGTGAACACCATGCTCATTACAATCCGGCAGCATAACACGAACATGGAGTTGAATTTTGAGAGCAGACCCCAGTAGAGCGGCTGCATCCCCCAGATGCAGTAGCAGAGCAGCAGAGCTGCGAGACTTTTTCCCCTCATTGGCGTTTAGGTCTCGGGCTTCTCGAATTTGGCGGTGCAGCCGGCGTCGCTGCCCATGATGCCGATGTATGTACGCCCGGGCACGAGCTCAAGCTCGCTGCCGTCGGCGAGATAGTAGCGGAATACGCCGTTTTCCTCGCGTTCCCAGCTTATCTCGGCATACTTGCCGCCGGTGACATACCAGCCGCTGCCCTCGCCGGTCAGGCGGACCTCCAGACGGCCGTAGTTATCTATGATTTTTATGTCGGTCTGAAGGAAGATGAGGTTGGTGAAGCTCTGCTGGGCGTTGCCGGCGGTCTCGTCTATCCACTCTCCGCCCCACTGGCTGCCGTAGTAGAGGCCGTCGTCGGCGTTGTACTCAAAGCTGGTGGTCTTATAGCTGTTGAAGTAGATGACGGCGTTTTCGGCGTTCTCGGTGCACTGGCCGGCGGCGTCGGCGGAGAACTTCAGGCCGTTATCGTACTCGCCGCCCTCATGCTCAAAGTCGAAGCCCTTGCCCTCGGCCGCCTCTATGAGCTTGGGGCCGTTGGCAAAGAGGCTGTGCTCCACGCCGTTGGACATGCGGTTGGGGTCGCGCTCAAAGGGCTTGGAGGCGTAGGTCTCGCGAACACCGTCCAGATGGTCCCAGCCGGTATTGCGCAGCAGGCTGTATGCAGCCTCGCTGCCGCCGGCGTGGACGATAATGGCGTCGTAGGAGAAGGCGGTCTCGGCGTAATACGGGCGGATGGAGCGCATGGAGCCGAGGGCCTCCACGTCTGAAATGTCGGTGAAAAGGGCCATCATACGCGTGACGCCGCCCTCGGCGGGAATCTCATAGATTATCTCTGCCTGGGAGGTGCCGCGCTGGGGCAGGGCCTGGGGGATGTTGTTTATCATCGCCGCCCAGGGCCGGTTCATGCTTATGTCCTCGTCCATGGGCTCGCCGGACAGCGGATTGGTATAGGGCAGAGGCGTGGGAGAGGGCACGGGCGTCGGGCTGGGCGTAGTGGTAGGCGGTACGGACTCGGCGTCCGGGTCCGGCAGACCGGAGGGACTCTCGCCGCAGGCCGCGAGAGAAATCAGCATGACCGCGCAGAGCACGGCGGAGATAAGCTTTTTCATAATTCACCTCATAAGGGTAAAAGTTGGGGCTCCACTATAATACTCCAGCGCAGCTCAGTTGTCAAACGCGGAGGAAGGTGGTAGAATAAAGACGGGTTAAACCGCAAATATGTTCGCATGGAGATGAGATAAATGGAGATAAACTATGACGAAATCCGCCGCCAGGCGCATGACGCCATGGCAGAGCTGCTTGAGCTTGCGAAGCTGCCGAAGGGCTCGCTGGTCGTTGTGGGCTGCTCTTCAAGCGAAATTATGGGCAGCCGCATAGGAAAAGGCAGCACGCCTGAAGCGGCCGGCGCAGTGTATGAGGCCGTCGCGCCGCTGCTGGCCGGACGCGGACTCTATCTGGCGGCTCAGTGCTGCGAGCACCTCAACCGGGCGCTTGTTGTAGAGCGGGAGGCGGCGGAAAGATTCGGATACGAGCCGGTCTGCGTGATACCTCAGCCGAAGGCGGGCGGGAGCTGGGCCACGGCAGCCTGGCAGCACATGAGCGATCCGGTGGCCGTGGAGCACGTCAGGGCCGGAGCGGGGCTGGACATAGGCAGCACCCTTATAGGTATGCACCTGCGCGACGTGGCAGTCCCGGTGCGGCTGGGGGTAAAGTTCATAGGCGAGGCCTATGTCACCGCCGCGCGTACCCGGCCGAAGCTTATCGGCGGCAAACGCGCCGTATATCCGGAAAGCGTGTAAGCAGAAAGCCGCGGCCCCGAGGTTAAACCTCGGGGCCGCGGCTTTACTGCTCAAACAAAGTGCAGAGCAAGCGTCAGGATAACGAACACCAGGCCGACCCACTTGGTGGCCTTGGCGAGCTTGGCGTCCCAGGTCTTGGCCTTGCCCTTGCTGAGGAAGGTGTCCGCGCCGCCGGCTATGGCGCCGGAAAGTCCGGAACGCTTGCCGGACTGGGAAAGCACGATGACCGTTACGGCCAGAGCGCTGAGAAGCTGCAGAATTGTGAGTGCGAGACGCATAATATATCGACCCTTTCAGTTTCATACACAGTAATAGATAATATAGCACACAATATTTTGTATTGCAATAGTTTTTTACACAAGTACGGAAAGAAAATTCCGGAGCCGCGCTCTCTGTCCCCGCCGGGGAAAGCAGGGCTTATGATACGTCGTGCTTTCCGTTGAAACCGCATTCTGCAAGATTGTTTACGGGATCCAGCCAGAAGTGCAGGCCCTTCGGCTCAACAACGCGGAACATGCTTTTAAGCTCATCCATGCCCGGGCAGAAATCGGAGAAGAGATTGGCGCAGTCCGCCAGCAACTCCGGCCTGTAGCTGAGGGTGCGCTTGTCGTTCCATATTGCGCAGTAGAAGATGCCGGCCTCTACAAGGTCCTGGAACATATGGCTGCCGTAGCTGAGCTCGGGCATGTATCCCGCGCGGTCGTCGCTGACCTCGCAGACCCCGGCAAAGCCGCTTATGTCTGCAAAGCTCACCGGCACGCCCAACTCCGGGGAACTGGTGCCCAGGCGGCCCGGCGCGAGAAGGAGGGCCTTTTTCCCGCTGCTCTTGAGCACGCGGTTTATGAGCCCTACAGCCCGGGCGGCGAGCGGCTTTTTGCTGTATGGGAAGTTATAATACTCCAGCGCGTCAATCTCTACGACCACGTCTATGCCGGTGGAGGTGGCAAGGCCCATGGCGGAGTTGTTGAGCTTGAAGAAGACGTCATCGTCCGGCAGCTCGGGCACGGCGACCCGTCCGCCCGGCTGGCCTATGTAGAGAGGACGGCATTGCAGCAGGTTTATTACGAAATCTCCGCCCTCGTCCGTGTTTATGGCGTATTCTATGTCCACGGGAGTGCCGTAAACGTTTTCAAGCGTCTTCAGGAGCGAGCGCATTATCTGCGGGAAAGGCGTGCGTTCAAGCAGGCCCTGGCAGCTCACGTACCAGACCTGTTCGTTTATCCCGGCGTCTCGCAGAACGCGTTCAGCCTCTGTGTCGTGCTCGTACATGAGAGACCAGAACCAGCGCGGCAGGCACTGCCTGACGGTTTCGGCGTCCACGCTGCGGAAGCAATGTCTCTCGCGGTCTATGACGTCTATGCTGTGCTGGGAGTACTTGTGGCGCTCGGCGGTGCTCGGGTGGCTGCGCGCCGTGGGCCGGTCCAGGCCTACAAGACGGGGGTAGTCGTCCTCGGTGCGGTCCACGGCCTTCGTGCCGAGGCCGACGACGAGACGCAGCATTCCGGCCTCGGGGTCCGAGTACTGGCTGCTGCGGTAGAGGCTGCGTGAAAAGCCGACGCCCGCCGCGCCCGGGAGATAGAACGGCCCCGCCCACGAGCCGGAGACGCGCTGGACGAGTATGCTCATCTGCTCGTCGAGCTTTTCAAGCCCGCGCTGCACCCTGTACTCCAGCGCGGAGGGGTCCATTGTGCTTGCGTATACGGTCCGGACGGCCTGTTCAAATTTCAGCAGGCGCTCTTCCAGAGGGCCGGAGTTTACGCAGAATACGCTCTCATATTTGCCGGCAAAGGCGTTGCCGAAGCCGTCCTCCAGAAAGCTGGAGGAGCGTACGATGATGGGGCTCTGGCCATAATAGCTGAGCATGCTCTTGAACTGTTCGCGTATGTTCTCGGAAAACCGGCCGTGCAGCAGAGCTTCGCGCAGCTCCGGCGCCTTGGCAAAAAAGCCGTCCGGGGTGCGCTGCTCGACACGCAGCTTCCAGCAGTTGTTGTTGACAATATATGTGTAGAACACATCGCTGCCGATAAAGAAGGAGTCGTGCGGCTCCGCATGGTCGCGGAACTCGGGAAGGCACACGTCCGCAATCTTGCGGGCAAGCAGCATGCCGCAGGCCTTCCCGCCTATGGAGCCGGAGCCTATCATCCTGTCCCGTATGGCGAAATAGTCGCGCGGCTCGAACATCTGCCGTATCAGCTTCTGCACGCTCGGGTCCCGGCTCATCATACTCTCCAGCAGTATCTTTTCCGTGCCGCTGTGGAAACGCCCCTGGCCCAGCTCCATTTTGGCCTGGGCAAAGAAACGGTCGTGGCTGTCGAAATTCTGGTCCTGCGAGTGCGCCGAGATGTTGTCCAGCAGCCTGTAGTAACGGCTGAGCGCCACGCCGCCGTCGAGAGGCTTGAACGGGCCGCCGTCTACGCTCACGTGAGGGATGTATATGTTGAGTCCCTCGCGGTCCTGGGCCTTGAGCGTGTGGATATATACGGAGTTGTCCGAAGTGTAGACGTCTATAAGCACCTGCGTCGTATCTCTTATGCGGGCTGTGGCGTCAAAGCTGTGCCGTCCGCGCAGCAGGGGGAAGTAGGCCACGGTTTCGAGCTCATACAGATACGGACAGGTGACGCGGAAGAAATTGCCCATCATCTGGTCGGTGTACCACGCGCTCTGCAGCTCGCTCAGGCAGTCGAAAACGTAGAAGGTCTCCGGGCCCTCTTCGGTTATGCGGTTGTAAATGGCGACGGTAAAGGGCTCGAAGCCGGAGTCGGGGTCAAATTCGTATATTTTGAGGCCCGGACGCGGGGACAGCAGCGGGTCGAGATGCGTGAAATGCATGTAGACCGTGTTGCGCCCATCGGCTATGGCCCTCTCCGCAAAAGGCAGGGCAAACAGCTTGTATTCGTTCAAATCCGAAACCTGCCAGACAACGTTGTCGCCAATGCGTATATTGTCAAAAACCTCGTCTGCGCCGGGGTAACCGCTGGGAATTTTGTCAAAAAGCATGGTCCGCCCTCCTTTGGTATTTATGCTGTCAGTATAGCAGAAAAAACCAGCCTTGTCTATACAGCTTTGACAAGCGCGCGCAGAGAAATATCTGAGCGCGCTTGACAATGCCCGGCCGGGGTAATATCATATTTCCTGACTTTCATTTGGGAGAGGTTTGCTTGAGCGAGACGGGATTCTCCGTTCGGGAATTATGGATAGGCGAACAGGGAAGCAGGATTTACGGGAAGCTGTATTTGCCGGAAAATGTAAACTGGTCGCCCCTTGCCGTATACGCGCACGAGATAGCCTGCACGCATTCGCGCGCAAAGCCGTACGCGGAACTTCTGACCGCAAAGGGCATGGCGCTTTTCGCTCCGGATTTCCGCGGCGGCGGGGACCACTGCAGGAGCGACGGGGACACTGTAGACATGTCCGTGGAGACCGAGGTGCAGGACCTGGAGCGCGTGCTTGACGCCGCGGCGGGCTGGCCCTGTGTGGACGCGGCTAGGTGCGTGCTCATAGGCGCAAGCCAGGGCGGCCTCGTGGCCGCGATATACGCGGCGAGGCATCCGGAGAGGGTGAGCGCGCTTGTAGAGCTGTATCCGGCTTTTGTGGTGCCGGAGGCCATAAAGGAGGTCTTTCCTTCCATTGATGTGGTGCCGGAGAAGTTCTATTTCGACAACTGGCTTTGGATGGGCAGGAAATACTATGAGGACATGTGGCGCTACGACGCCTACGGAGAGCCGATGAATTACAAGGGCCCCGTTCTGATTATGCAGGGCGACTGCGACGAGATTGTTCCGCTCAGATGCGCGGCCAAGGCCGCCGGGCTGTACGCCGACGCGCGGCTGCATGTTTTCAGGGGCGCGGGACATATGTTTTCCGGCGGGTATATGGACCGGGCGCTGAAGCTCATAGATGAATTCCTGACCGGCTTGGGCCTGCTTGAGGGCTGAAAGGGGAAAAGATGATAACGGAGAAGGAGCTGGAGCGGCTGCCCTACTGGCTCAGCCTGAACGAGGCCGAGCGCAGGCTTGTGCGGCAGCACGCCGCGGAGCGCAGCTGCGCCCGCGGGGAACTCATACACGGCGGAGACAACGACTGCCTGGGCATGGTGTTCGTCCTGTCCGGACTCACGCGTACATTCGTACTCAGCGAGGAGGGGCGGGAGGTCACTCTGTTCAGGCTGGGAGAGGGTTCAAGCTGCGTCCTCAGCGCGAGCTGCGTCATAAGCCAGATAACCTTTGAGACCTTTATGAGCGCCGAGCAGGACACCAGGCTGCTCATAGTCGGCTCCGGGGCCTTCGGCCAGCTGGCCGAAGAAAACCTGAATGTCCGCTGCTATATGTACGAGCAGGCCATGAGCCGCTTTTCCGACGTGGTGTGGGCCCTGCAGAACGTGCTGTTCCGCCGCTTTGACCAGCGGCTGGCGGGCTTCCTGCTGGAGGAATGCTCGCGCACGGGCTCGGCCGAGATAAGGATGACGCAGGAGCAGCTGGCGCAGAACGCGTCCTCGGCGCGCGAGGTTGTGGCGCGCATGCTCAAGCGTTTTGCCGCGGACGGACTTGTAGATATAAGCAGGCGCGGGGTTATACGTATTACGAACCCGGAGGGGCTGCGCGGGCTGCTTTAAAAATTTTTTGCAAAATGATACTCAGTCACATTATTCTGCCCTCGGACGGTGTATATTAGGCTCACAGGAAAGAAACGGCCGAAAGGAGAACTTAACATGGCTGAGATAACGTTGACAAGCGCGAATTTTGAAAACGAGGTCCTTAAAAGCGACAAGCCGGTGCTCGTGGATTTCTGGGCGCCCTGGTGCGGGCCCTGCCGCATGCTCGCTCCGGCGATTGAGGAGATAGCCGAGGAATACGCCGGCAGCGCAAAGGTCGGCAAGATAAATGTGGACGACGAACCGCAGCTCGCCGCCAGGTTCCGCGTGTCGAGCATACCGACCGTCATAGTATTCAAAAACGGCAAGGCGGTGAACGCCTCCGTGGGCTTCAGGCCGAAGGCGCAGATAGCCGCGATGCTCAGGTGACTGCGGATTCCATAAGAACTTTCCCATCTCTCTCCAACTCTCTTTCACGGCATGTCCGCGCAGCTGCTGCGGATGAAAAACTGATTTCAAGCAGGGCGGTTCTGCGTCCTGCTTGAAAAGGGTGTAATTGTATGCAGTATTTGATTTCGTTTCTGGAAGGCATAATCACTTTCATATCCCCGTGCCTGCTGCCGATGCTGCCGGTATACGTCTCCTATTTCGCCGGAGGACGGGAGCGGGGAACGGCCAAAACCCTTATAAACGCTCTGGGCTTCGTGCTGGGCTTTACGGTGGTGTTCGCCGCAATGGGCGCGCTCGCAGGCACTCTGGGCGGCTTTCTGAAAGCCCATCAGACGGCCGTGAACATAGTGTGCGGCGCCGTCGTTATAGTTTTCGGCCTCAGCTATCTTGGCGTGTTCAGGCTGGGCTTCCTGAAAGGCTCGGGGCGCAGTGTGGAGAACGAGGGGCTGGGCTTCGGCTCGGCAATGGTGTTCGGTGTCATATTTTCCCTCGGCTGGACGCCGTGCGTGGGGGCGTTCCTGGGCTCCGCGCTGATGCTGGCGTCCCAGCAGGGACATGTGCTCGAAGGCATGCTGATGCTGCTGGCCTATTCCCTGGGCCTGGGTGTGCCCTTCGTAATAAGCGCGGTGCTTATCGACAGGCTCAAGGCCGCGTTCGACTGGATAAAACGTCACTACAGGGTCATCAACGCCATCTGCGGCGCGCTGCTTATAGTCCTTGGCCTGCTGATGGCGAGCGGCCTGCTCACACGGCTGCTGAACGTGCTCAACTAGGAGGTTGAATATGAAAGGGAAAAAGCTTATAGCAGCCGTGGCCGCGCTGATTCTGGTTATAGCGGGAGCTTCCTTTGCCTACGCGAAGCTCAGCGAGCAGAACCGGCCCGCACAGCTGCAGGAAAACAATACTCCGGCTGAAGACGTGGACATTGACTCCGAGGAGAGCGCGGAAAGCGCGGCCCCTTTGATAGAGGCTCCGGACTTTACGGTTTACGACGCGGAAGGCGGCGCAGTCAGGCTTTCGGATTTCCGCGGCAAGCCGGTGGTCGTCAACTTCTGGGCCAGCTGGTGCGGTTACTGCGTGATGGAGATGCCTGACTTCAACGACCTTTATAACGAGCTGGGCGGCGAGGTGCATTTCCTCATGATAAACGTGACCGACGGCAGGCAGGAGACCGTGGATTCGGCAAGGTCGTTCATTGAGGAGCTGGGTTACGGCTTCCCCGTCTATTACGATACGGAGCTGGACGCGGCGAGCGCCTATGGGGCCTACTCGCTGCCGCAGACGATGTTTATAGACGCCGAGGGCTATTTCATTGCCCGCGCAACCGGTGCCATAACGGCCGAAACCCTGCGAACGGGTATAGATATGATAAAATAATGCGAAGCTTTTCCGGGCGCATGAGCATGAACTGCCATGCGCCCGGATTTTTTACAGCCCTATGCGCCGTTTTTCAGCCTCGGCGGCCGCGGTGAGCGCGCCGAAATCCACATGCGGCTTATACGCGGCTTCGAGCCGGTCGTGCGCGGCTTTCGCCGCGGCCAGGCACTGCCCCGCGCGCGTGAGAAGCCGCTCTTCAAGCTTCTCGTCCTCTCTGAGCTGCGAGCGCACGGCGCGCAGCGCTTCGGAACCGGCCATGCGGTCGAGGTGCAGGCAGCGGTGCTGCTCCGGGTATGCGGCGTACATGTCTATAACCGCGAAACCCAGGCCGAGAGCAGGAAATAGCACGGCCTCTGTTCTATCCGGGCGCAGCCAGTGAGGGCAGACGACGGCCTCGGCGCCGCGCTCACAGGCCTGCCGGACGAGCTCGGCGGTGAATTCAAAGCCCAGGCCCAGGCGGTTATCCAGCAGAAAAAGCCTGGGGCAGAGCCCGGCAAGGGTGTCGGACAGCATGATACGCCCGCGGCAGGTCAGCCCGCCCAGAAACCGCCGTGTGATGCGCCCGGCCCTGCCGGAATGCCTGGACGGAAGCTCGCGTGAGGCGACGCCGGCAGCGCGTGCACGCACTGCCGCGCGCGCCTCGCCGGGCGCAAAAGCCAGCGTCAGGGAAGGAGAGGTTTTCGCCGCCGCGGAAAGCAGCTCATATGCGCGGACGTAACAGGCTCTGTAGCCCTCTGTGAGTTCACGCAGCTCTTCCGCGCAGGCAAAGGCTTTGCCGGCGGCGCAGTGCTCTCCGATGTTGAGGTAGTCCCCGTCGGCGGCGAAGACGCCGGGGTCGAGCGCATGCGGCGAGGTGCCGTCGGCATAGCCGAGCCGCAGCGCGGGGATATATATCCCGTCGAGAGAGTCCGGGTCGCCTGAGCAGGCTATATATTCCACGGCATAGCCGTGCGCCTCCGCCGCAGACGCGATGGAGCGCATGAAGCTGCTCTTGCCGGTGCCGGGCCCGCCTTTGATTACGCGCAGATAATCTCCGTCCGAATTGCAGAAGCCGTCGTAAAGCGAATGAAAGCCCTGGGCCGAATTCGAACCCAGAAACCATGTGATGCTCTTGCTTTCCATGTCCTTAACCTCGTTTTCACAGGATCTTACGTAATAAATTATGCGCAGTAATGTCCGATTGACAACGGTAAATTTCGCGGATATAATCGCTTCGAGGTGAACGAGATGTATAAGACCGTACTTTTCGACTTTGACGGCACCGTATTCGATACGGGCGAGGGGATAATGAAGAGCGTGCAGTACGCAGCCGTGCAGTTCGGCTATACGGAACCGGATTGGAGGGCGCTGCGCAGCTTCGTGGGGCCTCCGCTGGTGGAGAGCTTCGCAAAGCGCTACAAAGTGGACGCGAAAACCGCCGAGGCCATGACGGCGAAATACCGGGAGCGCTACAAGCTGAAGGGACTGGATGAATGCAGCCCTTACCCGGGAGTTGTGGAGCTCGCGAGATACCTGAGGGAAAAGGGGATGTCCGTGGCAATCGCCACGGGAAAGCCCACGCCTTTTACGGTCGATATACTCAGCCGCAACGGCGCTCTCGACGCCTTCGACGATGTGCTGGGCAGCGAGTTTGACGGCACGAGGAATCACAAGTGGGAGACAATAGAGCTGCTGCTTGAAAAGTTCGGCCGCGACGCCGTGATGGTGGGCGACAGGGACAATGACGTCCAGGCCGCTTCGCGCTGCGGCATACCCTGCATTGGAGTGGCCTGGGGCTACGCCGAGCCGGGCGAGCTTGAGCGCGAGGGCGCAATAGCTGTTGCGCACGATACAGAAGAATTGAAGAATCTCTTAATAAGATAAAATAACCCTTGACCCTATCCATATAAGATGATATTATATCTTATATGGATAGGGTTGTTTTACATTCGGATATAAACGCCTGTTATGCGAGCGTGGAGCAGCTGTATGATCCCACGCTGGCGGGCAAGGCGGTCGCGGTCGGCGGGGACGTCGAGAAGCGGCACGGGATAGTTCTGGCCAAATCGCAGGAGGCAAAGCTGGCCGGAGTGAAGACGGGCATGACCCTGTGGGAGGCAAAGCGGCGCTGCCCGGAGCTCATAGTAGTCCCTCCGCATTTCGAAAGATACATATATTTCTCCCGAAGGGCCCAGGAGATATACGCGGACTATACGGACAGGCGCGAGCCGTTCGGAATAGACGAAAGCTGGCTGGACATAACCGGCTGCGTCAGGGCGGGGGACGGGGAAAAATGCGCAAACGAAATACGCGAGCGCATGAAGCGCGAACTGGGACTGACCGTGAGCGTGGGCGTCTCCTGGAACAAAGTCTTTGCAAAGCTCGGCTCTGACTACAAAAAGCCGGACGCCGTGACGGCCATAACCCGAGAAAACTGGCGCGAAATAGTCTGGCCGCTGCCGGCGTCGGATTTGCTGTACGTGGGCCGCGCGACGGCGAGAAAGCTGGCCGGCATGGGCGTGCGCACCATAGGCGAGCTGGCGCGCATGGACAGGCACAATCTGCGCTGCGCTTTCGGGAAGCTGGGCGTTATGCTGCACGACTACGCAAACGGCCTGGACTGCTCCGCCGTACTGAGGCCGGACGAGTACCCGCGGGCAAAATCCATAGGCAACGGCACGACAACCCCGCGCGACGTACGTTCGCGCGAGGATGCGGTGCCGGTTATAGTGAGCCTCTGCGAGAGCGTGGGGACAAGGCTGCGCCGCGCCGGAGCCGGAGCCTCGGTGCTGACGGTGGAGCTTCGGGACGCCGGCAGCCTGAATTGGACAAGCCGCCGCGTTATGCTTAAACACTCAACGGACCGTTCGGACGAGCTGATAGCCGCCGCGCTGGAGATACTCGACGGCTGCCATGACTGGAACGCGCCGCTGCGGAGCATGGCGGTCAGGGCGGAGCACCTCTCGTATGCGCCGGACGAACAGCTCGACTGCTTCACCGACTACCGCAGATCGCAAACGCAGCGCGCCTTGGACAGGGCCATAGACAGTCTGCGCGAGCGTTATGGACGCGGCGCCGTGGTGCGCGGCTGCATATTTGCGGACCCGGAAATGGCGGTGCCGTCCGCGCAGGAGGAATACTCTTTCGTGCGCAAGCTGAAGGAGGCTTGACAAAAGCGGCGAGGTGTGATATAAAAGTGATAGCAATTTGATATCATTTTTACGGAGGGAACGACATGAATGCAAGTCAGATAGAGGAGAAGCTCCTAAAGCCGAAGGCGGGCATACCCGTGCTCGTCTGCGACCTCGTATTGCTCGTTGCGAGCATATTCGCCATGATAGCCGGCTTCGGCGGCGGATGGCTCGGGGCCGTGCTGCTTATACTCGGCATCGCGGCCTTCATCGCGGTTTTCATCGTGCTTGCCGGGCTCAAGGCCGTGCGGCCGAACGAGGCGCTGGTGCTTACGCTCTTCGGCAATTACTACGGCACGATAAAGGAGCCGGGCTATTACTTCGTCAACCCCTTCTGCTCGAGCGTCAGCCCGGCCTACGACAAGGCGGCGGCCGAAAAAGCCAGGCGCGAGAAGGAAACCGGCGGTAACCCGAGCTCGACCACACAGATGAGCTTTACCCGCAACCGCATCTCGCTCAAGACCATGACGCTGGATAACGGCCGGCAGAAGGTGAACGACGTCATAGGCAATCCCATAATCATCGGCGCGGTCGTCATCTGGCACGTCGAGAACCCGACAAAGGCCGTCTTTAACGTCGAGGACTACCCGAGCTTCCTCTCCACGCAGACGGACTCGACCATACGCAACATCGCGAGGCTCTACCCCTACGACGTCTTCGACGAGGGCGAGGAGAGCGACACGGTCACGGAGAAGACCCTGCGCGGCTCGAGCCAGGAGATAGCCGAAAACATGAAGTCCGAGCTGCAAAAGCGCGTCTCGGACGCCGGTATCGTCGTCGAGGAGGTGCGCATAACGCACCTGGCCTACGCCGAGGAGATTGCCGCCGCCATGCTCCAGCGCCAGCAGGCCGCGGCCGTCATCGCCGCGCGGCAGAAGATAGTGGACGGCGCGGTCGGCATGGTGAAGATGGCCGTCAACAAGCTCGGCGAGGACGACGTCGTCATTCTCGACGACGAGCGCAAGGCCGCGATGGTGAGCAACCTGCTCGTCGTCCTCTGCGGCGGGCACGACGCGCAGCCGGTCGTCAACACGGGGAGCATCTACTGATGACGCCGGACGAGCGCGAGGCCGCCCTGGAAGCGCGCCTGGAGCGCGTAAAGGCCCTCGAGGAGGAGATAAAACGCCGCGAGAAGGCCGTCAAAAAGGCCGAAAGCGCCCGGAAGCAGATTGTCCTGCGCCTCTCTCCCACGCTCTGGGATGAAATAGCCGCCTGGGCCGAGGAGGACTTCCGCAGCATCAACGGGCAGATTGAATACCTGCTCACCGAGGCCGTGAGGCAAAGACGGAAAAAATAGAAAGCAGCAGACGCCGATGCGTCTGCTGCTTTCATATGTAGGGTTAAATAAAATTCTGAACGAGGACGAGAAGAATGACGCCGGGGATGCCGAGGACGCCGGCGACCAGGGCGTTTACGGCGTTTATACCCAGCTCAAAGTCAAAAAAGCCGCCTATGAAGTTGAATACAAATAGAAGCACGAGGCCGCTGAGCATGTTCAGCAGTAGCTTGAAGATTAGCTTCAGCGGCAGACGCAGTATTGTCAGCAGCAGCCAGAGCAGCAGCACGCAGACGACGATTACAATAACTGTTGCAACGGATTCGGGTATGGCTATGGGCATTGGGACTACTCCTTACGTCAGAAATAAAAGGATTTTACGGCGCGCACGGCGCAGTTGTACTTGCTTTTCAGGGCGCTTATTTCATATATGCACGCGTCGAGCTGGGCGTTGTCGGTTACCGAGTTGAAACGGTTGTAGGTGTCGCGCAGCAGGGCGCGCACGTCATTGAGCTCCTGCATAGCGTTTTCATAGTCCGCCTTGCGGGCTTTCATCTGTTTGCGTTTGGACAAGAAAATCACTCCTTGTCCCTATTGTATTCATCAGGCGCCGCTTTTAAACACGGATTTGACGCGCAAATTGGCGAATTGTTCCTCTCATATTCCATGCTCTGCGGCACACAATAGACTCGGACACAGCGAAAGGCGCGGCGGAGCCGAGATAGAAATAAAGCTCAAGGCCGGTGTCGGACGCGCAAAAGCGTCTTACGACGGATGGCCGCCCGGATGGGCCGCCGTCGGATGAGAGAACTCATCAGAGTGATGAGGGAGCATTCTAAGCCGACTTGCTGGGTCAAGCGCCGGGATACCGGTGCGGCGGGGGAGAAATCCCCCGCTTTTTTGTTGGGCTTGAAAAAAGCGGCGGAATAAGATATAGTATACTAGTACGAGTAGCGGACAACATCTTGCGATATGTGAGGGAAAAACTTTACATGGCAAAAAGAACGAACCCGGAATACGGAAACGAAAGCATATCACAGCTCAAAGGTGAGGATAGGGTGCGCAAGCGCCCGGCGGTTATCTTTGGCTCGGACGGACTTGAGGGCTGTGAGCACGCGGTGTTTGAGATACTCTCAAACGCCATAGACGAGGCCAGAGCCGGAAACGGCAACATTATAACGCTGTCTCGCTATCTCGACAAGAGCATAGAGTGCGAGGATTTTGGCCGCGGCTGCCCGGTGGACTGGAACCCGGTCGAGGGCAGGTATAACTGGGAGCTTGTCTTCTGCGAGCTCTACGCGGGCGGAAAATATAAGAATAACGACGGCGGCGACTATGAGTATTCGCTGGGGCTCAACGGCCTGGGCAGCTGCGCCACGCAGTACGCGAGCGAGTACATGGACGTCTGCGTCCGCCGAGACGGCAAAAAATATATGCTGCACTTTGAAAAGGGCCGCATTGCCGGCGAGCTGATAACAGAGCCGGCCGACCGCAAAAAGACCGGCACGGACATACGCTGGAGGCCGGACCTCGAGGTCTTTACGGACATAGACATCCCGCTCGACTACTACCGCGATACGCTCCGGCGTCAGGCCGTCGTCAACGCGGGCGTCACCTTCAGGCTGAAAAACGAGGTCGCCGCGGGCAAGTTTGAGACGGAGGATTTCGTCTACGAGCAGGGCATTCTCGACTACGTAGGCGAGATAGCGGGAGAGGATGTGCTCAGCGCCCCGCAGTTCATACAGGCTGAACGCCGCGGCCGTGACCGTGCGGACAAGCCGGAGTACAAGGTCAAGCTCTCGGCGGCCTTCTGCTTTTCACGGCGCGTGAACCTCATCGAGTACTATCACAACAGCTCCTGGCTCGAGCACGGCGGCGCGCCGGAAAAGGCCGTGCGCAGCGCCTTCGTCTCCGCCGTGGACGGGTACATAAAAAAGGCCGGGAAATACTCCAAGAACGAGAGCAAGATAAGCTTCCAGGACGTCGCGGACTGCCTCGTACTGGTGACGAACTGCTTTTCCACCCAGACCAGCTATGAGAACCAGACCAAGAAGGCCATAACCAACCGCTTCATCCAGGAGGCCATGACCGACTTCCTGCGCTCACAGCTGGAGATATATTTCATAGAGCACAAGCCGGAGGCCGACAGGATAGCCGACCAGGTGCTGATAAACAAGCGCTCGCGCGAGCAGGCCGAGAGCGCCCGGCTCAATATAAAAAAGAAGCTCACGGGCAGCATGGACATCTCCAACCGCGTACAGAAGTTCGTTGACTGCCGCAGCCGCGACGTCTCGAAGCGGGAGATATATATCGTCGAGGGCGACAGCGCCATGAGCTCGTGCAAGATGAGCCGCGACGCCGAGTTCCAGGGCATCATGCCCGTCAGAGGCAAGATTTTGAACTGCCTCAAGGCCGACTACAGCCGCATCTTCAAGAGCGACGTCATAACCGACCTCGTCAAGGTGCTCGGCTGCGGCGTGGAGACGACAAAGCATGTAAAGGAGCTGCCCGCCTTCGAGCTGGACAATCTGCGCTGGAGCAAGGTCATAATCTGTACCGACGCGGATGTAGACGGCTTCCAGATACGCACGCTCATACTCACAATGCTGTACCGCCTTGCGCCGACGCTCATAAAGGAGGGCTATGTGTACATAGCCGAGAGCCCGCTATATGAGATAGAGTCCGGCGGCAAGACCTGGTTTGCATACTCCGACCGCGAGAAGGCGCAGATAGTCGAGGAGCTGCACGGCGCCAGGGCCAGCATCAACCGCTCAAAGGGCCTGGGCGAGAACGATCCCGAGATGATGTGGCTCACGACCATGAATCCCGAGACGCGCCGGCTTATCCGCGTCATGCCCGAGGACGCGGAGCGCACGGCGCAGGTTTTTGATTTGCTGCTGGGCGACGATTTGCAGGGCAGAAAACGGCACATATCCGAATTCGGCAGCCAGTATCTGGACCTGGCCGACATATCCTGAGGGGGTAAAATCATGAAGCTGTCAACTGTACGCAAGCTTATTACTGCCGGCTTTACCATCTGCATTCTGGTGAGCATTATAGGCATTTTTGGCGGGGCGGGAGATCCCGTGCTTTCGAATTACATGCTGACCGCGGCGGTGGTCTTCTTTTTGATAACCGTGGGAATTATTATGAAATGGGCCAGATGCCCCTGGTGCGGCGGCTCGCTCATGCGCAAATTCTTTTCGCTCAAGGTCTGCCCGCACTGCCACCGCGACCTTGAAACCGGCAAAAAGAAAAAAGGCAAGGGCGGAAGGTAAGAGATGGCTCGTAAAAGCAAAAAGACAGGCGAAACACAGCGAAAGGGCGCGGGCGCTGAAAACGTCATGGGCCTTAGGGCCGAGGTGTTCGAGCAGCCGATAACCGAGACTCTCGAGACAAACTACATGCCCTACGCCATGAGCGTAATTGTCTCGCGCGCCATACCCGAGATAGACGGCTTCAAGCCCAGCCACCGCAAGCTGCTCTACACCATGTACAAGATGGGGCTTCTGAGCGGAGCGCGCACGAAGAGCGCCAACATCGTCGGCCAGACCATGCGCCTCAACCCGCACGGCGACGCGGCCATATATGAGACGATGGTGCGCCTCACGCGCGGCTGCGAGGCGTTGAACGTCCCCTTCGTGGACAGCAAGGGCAGCTTCGGCAAGGTATACTCGCGAGACATGGCCTACGCCGCCTCGCGCTACACAGAGGCCAAGCTCGCGCCCATATGCGCGGAGCTCTTCGGCGACATAGATAAGGACACCGTAGACTTCGTTGACAACTACGACGGCACGATGAAGGAGCCGACTCTGCTTCCGACGGCCTTCCCCAACGTGCTGGTGAGCGCCAACACGGGCATAGCCGTCGGCATGGCGAGCCAGATATGCGGCTTCAATCTCACCGAGGTCTGCGAGACGGCTATTAATTATATTAAGGATCCCGACTGCGACCTCATGGCCACTCTGCCCGCGCCGGACTTTCCAACGGGCGGCGAGATAGTCATGGACACGGAGGCCATGCGCGAGATATACCGCACGGGCCGCGGCAGCTTCAAGGTCCGCGCGCGCTGGCGCTACGACGAGAAGGCCAATATCATCGAGGTCTATGAGATACCCTATACCGCCACGGTCGAGGCCATCATGGACAAGGTTGCGGAGCTTGTCAAGGCCGGCAAGTGCAGGGAGATTGCCGACATGCGCGACGAGACCGACCTTGGCGGCCTGAAGCTTGCAATTGACCTCAAGCGTGGCACCGACCCGGAGAAGCTTATGGCGAAGCTCTTCAAGCTCACGCCGCTCATGGATTCCTTCCCCTGCAATTTCAATATCCTCATAGCCGGCACACCGCGCGTAATGGGCGTGGGCGAAATATTGGGAGAATGGGTCTCCTGGCGCACCGAGTGCGTCAAGCGCCGCATCTACTTCGACCTGAAGCGCAAGCGCGAGAAGCTGCATCTCCTCAAGGGCCTGGGAAAGATACTGCTCGACATCGACAAGGCCATTGCGATAATACGCAATACCGAGCGGGAGAGCGACGTCGTGCCCAACCTCATGGAGGGCTTCGGCATAGACAGGGTACAGGCCGAGTACGTCGCGGAGATAAAGCTGCGCAACATAAACCGCGAGTACATCCTCAAGCGCACGGGCGAGACCGAGGCACTCGAGGCCGAGATAGCCGAACTGGAGGCCGACCTCAACAGCCGGCGCCGCATACAGAACATCATAACCGGCGAGCTGCGCCGCATAATAAAGCAGTATCCCGCGCCGCGCAGGACGGGGATAGTGTTTGCCGACGAGCTGCTGGAGGAGCCGGAGGACGACGGAACGGAGGATTACCCCGTAAATGTGTTCGTCTCGCGCGAGGGATATCTGAAAAAGATAACTCCGCAGTCGCTGCGCATGTCAGGCGAGCAGAAGTACAAGGAAGGGGACGGCCCATCCGTCCGTTTCGAAGCGTCGAACCGGGGCGAGATACTTGTGTTTACGGATAAACAGCAGGTCTATAAGGCCCGCCTCGCCGACTTCGAGGACACCAAGGCCAGCCAGCTTGGCACATTCCTCGCCAGCAAACTGGGCATGGAGAGCGGCGAGACGGTCAAGGCCGTGCTTTACGCCGGGGATTATAAGAGCGAAGCGCTGCTATGCTTCGCAAACGGCAAGGTTGCGCGCCTGCCGCTTTCCGCCTATGAGACCAAAACAAACCGTAAGAAGCTGGTCAACGCCTATTCCGACAAGAGCCCGCTCGTCAAGGTGCTGCCTCTCGCCGGAGATATCGAGTGCGCGGCGTTTTCAACGGAGGGCAGGGCGCTCATATTCAACACGGCCCTGCTTTCGCCCAAGACCAGCAAGAGCACGCAGGGCGTGGGCGTGATGACGCTCAAGCCGCGTTACTCGCTCGAAGACGTCAGGCCGCTGAGCGAGACGGGTATAAAGAATCTTGCGCGTTACAGAGTAAGAAGCCTTCCCGCAGCCGGAGCCCTTTTGAAGGACGAGGACCGGGGAGAGACACAGATGTCAATGCTGGAGGATTGAGGTCATGTCCAAACGCAGCGCGAAAGACATAGCACGCGAGTGGATGCTTATTGTGCTTGGCGCGGCGTGCTACGCCGTGGGTTACTGCTTTTTCTTCTACCCGAACTCGGTTGTGCCCGGAGGCGTGACGGGCATATCCACGATTATCAACTTTCTCACCGGCGCGCCTGTCGGCGTGCTCAGCATTGTGCTGAACATACCGCTTTTCGCCTTCGCGTGGAAGCATTTCGGGCTGCGGTTTATGCTCATGAGCGGGGCCGGCATGGCTCTGACGTACGTGTTTATAGACTGCTTCAATCTCCTGGAGTTTGCCGCCACCGGAGACCCGCTGCTGGCCTGCACGATAGGCGCCGCGCTGAACGGCACGGGCCTGGGACTCGTATACCGTTCCGGCGCCACAACGGGCGGGACGGATATAATCGCAAAGGTGCTGCGCCAGAAGTATCCGTACATCAACTTCGGAACCTTCATCATGGCGCTGAATATAGTCATAATTTCGGTTTACGCGCTGATTTTCCGGCGCCTTGACGCGGCGTTCTATGCCGTGATTGCGATGTTTGTCGTGTCCCGCGCCATAGATACGGTGCTGTACGGACTGGATACAAGCAAGGTCTGCTATCTCATAAGCGCGGATAAGAGCGAAGAGATAGACCAGGCCATTACCAGCACAATGCACCGCGGAGTGACAAAGATGCACGGCCAGGG
>CALXGL010000095.1 GCA_944387825.1 uncultured Oscillospiraceae bacterium
AGATGCTGTAGTGGCCGTTTATGACCTTGGAAACAGTGGAGACGGAGACGCCCGCCTCTCGCGCCACATCCTTTATCGTTATCGACATGTTCTCACCGCCTTTAAAGTATTGTACCACGCCGGAGCCCGGGATGGTATAACTTTATTCGCAGACCGCAAAGCCCCAGGGGGACAGGGAGCCTTCACAGAGCCCATCGGCCCACAGCGGCTTGCCTGCAATATCGGGCAGAGCCTCCGCCTTATCAGATGCGTTGAGGGCTATGGTCACGCGCTCCGCGCCCAGCCGGCGCTCATAGACCATGAGGCCGCCGCGGGCGTGACTTACGCGGAAATCCCCGCGCCGCAGCGCGGCGTGCTCATTGCGCAGCCGAGCGGCGCGCTTTATGAAGCCGAGCAGCTCGCTGTCTCCGCCGCCCCAGGGCATGGGGGCGCGGTAGTCCAGCTCTTTGAGCCCGCTCAGGCCCAGCTCGTCGCCGTAGAAGAGCATCGGCATACCCACAAAACCGAACATGAAGAGCGCGGCGAGCTTATAGCGGCGCCTGTCTCCGCCGCAGAGCGTCAGGAACCGCGGCACGTCGTGGCTGTCCAGCAGATTGAGCTGTACGCCGGCCATCTGCTTTTTGTAGCGCATGAGCATGCCACAGCAGCGCGCGGCAAAGCCGGCGGCGTCAAGCTCGCCCCGGGCGAAAAAGCGCAGGCAATGACGGCGGAAGTCGTAGTTCATGGTAGAGTCGAACATGTCGCCCTCAAGCCAGTGACGCGCGGTTTCCCAGACCTCGCCTATTAGCAGCGCGTCTGGCTTCGCCGCCTTGCAGGCCGCGCGGAAAGCCCGCCAGAAGCCGTCGTCCACCTCGCTCGCCACGTCCAGCCGCCAGCCGTCCACGCCGAACTCCTCTATCCAGTAGCGCCCGACGCCGCAGAGATAGTCGCGCACCTGGGGATTTGCGGTGTTCAGTTTGGGCATCATGCGCTCGTATGCGTATGTCGCGTAAGTCGGGTATGCCTCCGGGTCGGCCGGGCGCTCGACGGGGAACTCGAGGCCGTAGAACCAGTCGCGGTATTTTGATTTTTCCTGATTGCGCACCACGTCCTCGAAGGCCCAGAAGCGCCAGCCGCAGTGGTTGAAGACGCCGTCTATTATAACCCGCAGCCCCTCGCGGTGCAGCGCGTCAACCATCCGCCTGAAGGCTGCGTCGCCGCCGAAGCAGGGGTCTGCGTGCATATAATCGAGCGTGTCATACTTGTGGTATTCGCCGGCGGCAAAGATGGGGTTTAAGTATACGCAGTTAAAGCCAAGCTCCCTTATGTACCCGGCGTTCGCCGCGACGCCGTCGAGCGTGCCGCCAAGGCGCGAGCGGGACGCCTCGCCGCAGTAATCTAGCTCGAGCCCCGAGCCGGGTATAAAGCCCTTCGCAGAGGCGAAGCTGTCAGGGAAAATGTTGTAGACCAGCGCGTCGCGCGCCCAGTCGGGGACGGCGGCGATGTCTGCGCGGTGGTTATAGGGCAGCTTGAAATACTCCGAGCGTTCGTCAACCAGCGCATTTGTCAGCTCGCCGCCGTAGTAATACGTCCACTCGCCGTCCCGGCCATAGAGCGTAAAGTAGTAATAGACGCGGTTATACTCGCTCTCGACGCAGACTTCCCAGTAGTCGTGGTGCTCGTCAGAGGCGGCGAGCTCCATCTCCAGCGTGGTGAAGATTATCGGCGTCACGCGGCAGGCGGTGTCGCCGTAGGAGAGGGTTACGCGCTCCAAATCGCCCTTCGCGCAGCGAAGGCGGTAAACGATGTGCTTTTCGTCGAGGCCGTGGCAGTACTCGCTCATCGGCCGGTGGTATATCGCTGCCCGGTTCATCCCTTGACACCTCCTGCCGTGAGGCCGGAAGTCATGTGCTTCTGGCAGAGGAAGAAAATTATCAGGACCGGCAGCGAGACGACGATGCTCGCGGCGGCAAAGACCGGCCAGCTCCCGCTCATCTCCGTGGCCTGAAGGGCGTACAGGCCGGCGGCAAGGGTATAGTTCTCCTCGCCGGTCATGAAGGTTGTGGCGTAGATGTACTCGTTCCAGACGTAAATGAGCACCATCAGCGCAGTTACGACCACGCTCGGCTTGGCGAGCGGCATGACTATGCGCGTCACGACCTGCAGGTCCGTAGCGCCGTCCATGCGCGCGGCCTCCTCGATGTCTACGGGTATGGTGTCGAAGTAACCCTTCATGTTCCAGAGCGAGAAGACGGCCATAGTGCCGGTGTAGACTATGATAAGGCCCAGCCGGTGGTTTACAAGCCCCAGCGGCTGCAGAAGGCGGTAGACCGCGAACATACTCAAAATGGCCGGGAAGGAGTTCAGCAGCACCAGCCAGCGCAGCACCAGCCGCCTCCCGGGGAAGCGGCGGCGCGAGAAGCAGTAGGCCGCCGGCACGCTCACGGCAAGCGAAATCAGCACCGTCGCCGCGGCCAGCAGTATGCTGTTGGCAAACCAGGTCATAATGTCCTCGCCTGTGAACACCTCGATATAGT
>CALXGL010000096.1 GCA_944387825.1 uncultured Oscillospiraceae bacterium
GGCGGAATGCCCCTGCGACTTAGGTGAATCATTTGAAACGCAAAACACAGTCTTCATCCATGTTCTTTTTCTGGACGGGCGGCATACTCGTCTGCCTGGTTGCCGCGCTGCTCGCGCTTGTCCTTTCAAGCTGCGGCTCTGGAGATGATGTGCCGGTAACGACACCTCCTCCGGCTCAGGCAGAGACCCCGGCTGGCGAAACCGAACCCGGTTCTGAATCCACTCCGGGCGGCGAGAACACCCCGGCCGGCGAAACCCCGAGCGGAGAGACGACCCCGAGCGGCGAGACTACGCCCAGCGGTGAGAATACGCCCAGCGGCTCCTTCGTCCTCGGCGAGACCGCCGACGCCGGACAGAGCTATATCGACAAGCTCATCTTCCTCGGCGACAGCACGACCTACGGCCTCAAGGCCTACTCCATGCTCTCCGGCGGCCAGAACACCACCCAGGTCTGGACTCCCAGCAACGGCACGCTGACGCTCTCCTTCTATGAGACGGCCACCGTCGTCACTCCGAACGGCGAGATGCTCATCAAGGACGCCGCGGCCGCCTACCAGCCAGAGTACCTTGTCATAACCCTCGGCGTGAACGGCGTGAGCTTCATGGACGAGGCGTCCTTCAAGGACTGCTACACCAAGCTCATACAGAACGTACTTGCCGCCAGCCCGAACACCAAGATTATCTGCAACAGCATCTATCCCAACATGACGAGCTACAAGTACTACGGCGACATCAACAACGAGAACATAACCCGCGCCAACGGCTGGATACAGGATGTCGCCGCCGCCACCGGCACGAAATACTCCGACACCTGCTCCGTCCTCAAGGACGGCAACGGCGCGCTCCGCGCCGACTACTGCAACGGCGACGGCATCCATCTCAGCCCTGCCGGCTTCACCGCCGTGCTCAACTACCTGCGTACCCACGCATACCTGTAATATAAAAGGGCGGCCTCAAAAGGCCGCCCGTACCTAAGAAAGGTTTGGCTAAATTTGAAAAAGCGCATTGCCCTTTTGCTCGCTCTCGCCATGTGTCTCGCGGCTCTCGCCGCCTGCGGCACTGATTCCGGCGCCGCCGACCCCGGCTTCGAGGCCGTCGCGGAGGCCGTTAAGACCGCCGCCGGCACCGAAGGCATGGCCGAACAGAGCGAGGACTACATCGCAAATATGTTCAAGCTCGACTCCGGCAGCTATGCCGACGCGCTCGTTATGATAGCAAACATGGGTACTACCATAGACGAGTACGGCATATTCCACGGCTCCGACGCCGCCCAGACCGAGGCGCTGCAGACCGCTGTGAACGATTACCTCCAGCTCAGGCTGGACGCATGGATGCCCGAGTATATGCCCGAGGAATTCCCCAAGCTCCAGAACGCCAAGGTCTGGACCGAGGGCAATTACGTCTTCTACGCCATCCTCGGCGAGGACGCGAAAACCGCCGTCGGCGACGCCTTCACGGGCTGCTTCGCCGGCTAAACCGCAAAACAGGCGAAGGCCGCTGCCTGATGGCAGCGGCCTTTAATTATTTAAGTGCGAAAAGTATTGCAGAATGAAAAACGCGGTGTTAAAATACTGACGAGCAAGAGTAAAACGGCTCGACCTCCTAGAGTTACATAGGAGGTGACGCCATGACAGTTTTAGAAGTCATCGGACTGCTGAATCTGTTAGCCGTTGTTGTCTTTGGAGTTATTAACGTGACGAAAAAGAAATAACCGCCCACAGCAAAGAGAACGGCCATTTCTCAAGCTATAAACTTGTAGGAGGTAAGCCGTGACCGTTGCCCCGGCCGCGCCTCTCTTGTGCGCTTATTATACCATCCGGGCTCATTAAAGTCAAGGCTGCGGACGGGTAATAATAGATATATGGATTTTGGAGGAAGAAAACATGGCAAACGAACTGTGGAACGTATTGGCGGAGCTGAAGGGCCCCAAGTACCGCTGGGTGGAACTCACGCACGAGCTCAGCCCGGACACTCCGCACTGGTACGGCTTCAAGCCGCTGGAGGGCACGCTGCTCTTCGACTACCTGCCGGGCACGCCCGAGGACATGGCTGCGCCCATGCGCTGCATCCAATACAGCGTTGCGAGCCAGTACGGCACGCACGTGGACGCTCCGCGCCACTTCCATGAGCACGGCCGCACCATGGCGCAAATTAACGCAAACGAGCTTGTAATGCCGCTTGTGGTCATAGATAAGAGCGCGGAATGCGCCGAAAACCCCGACTTCATGCTGAAGATTGAAGATATACAGAAGTGGGAGGACGAGTACGGCCAGATACCGGTGGGAGCGTTTGTGGCCTTCCGCAGCGACTGGTACACAAAGCCAAATCTGGACAACCCCGACGAAAACGGCCAGCCGCACTACCCCGGCTGGGACGTAGAAGCCATCAGGTGGCTTGTCGAGAACCGCAGCATAGGCGCCATAGGCCATGAACCTGCGGACACCGACCCCGCCAGCGTCACTACGAAGCCGGGTGCGTATCCCTATCCCGGCGAGCAGTACATACTGGCCATGGACCGCTTCCAGATAGAGGTCATGCGCAATCTCGACCAGTGCCCGCCGACCGGCGGCATAATCGTGTGCAGCTTCCCCAAGCTGCGCGACGGCGTAGGCTTCCCAGCCAGATGCTTCGCCATAGTGCCAAACGAATAAGAAAAACAGAGGGAATGCCCCGGCCTTTCAGGCCGGGGCATTCCCTCTATGCGTCTCAGCCGAAGCTGAAGTAGCTCTTGGGGTCTGTCGTCGCGCCGTTGACGCGGACCTCGAAGTGGAGGTGCGGGCCTGTGGAGTTGCCGGTGGAGCCGACGTAGCCTATGGTCTGGCCCTGCGTGACGCTCTGCCCGTTGGAGATGGCGAAGCCGCTCATGTGGGCGTAGAGCGTGACGCGCCCGCCGCCATGGTTGATCATTATGTAGTTGCCGTAGCCGTTGCCGTTGTTGGGTATGACGGTGGCGATGCCGCTGTCGGCGGCGAGTATGGGCACGCCGGTCGGCGCGCCGATGTCCTCCCCGTGGTGGAAGCGCATGTCGCCCCAGATGGGGTGCTTGCGCCAGCCGTAGGCGCTGCCGGGGCTGTACCCGGGCAGGGGCCATATATAGGTGCCGGTGGAGACAATGCTGTTCGCGGCCTCCTGGCGCTCGAGCTCGGCTATCATGTTCTGAATCTCGCTCTCGAGGGCCTGCTCCTTGGCCAGCTGCTCCTCATAGGCGGCGCGGTCTGTCTCCAGCTGCGCCTCCAGCTGGACTATGAGTTGCTGTGCCTCCTCAATCTGGGCCTCCAGGGCGGCTTTTTCATCCTCAAGCTCGGCCTGCTTTTCACCCAGGTCGGTCAGCATGAGCTCGTACTCGGCCTGTATGCGCTCGGACTCCTCGCGCGCGGCAGTGTACTGCTCATAGCTGCGCTGGTCGGCCTCCATTATCTCGCCTATCATGTCCAGATTGCTGAGAAGCTCGCCGAGGCTCCTGCTGCCGAAGAGGATGGAGAGATAAGAAAAGCGTCCGTTTTCCTCCATGGCGCGTACATGGCGGCGATAGTTGGCAAGCTGCTCGTTCTCGTCCGCAGTGGCCTGTTCGACCTCGCGCTCCTTCTGCTCAACGAGGGCGGCATACAGCTCAACCTGCTCCTCTATGAGCTCTATTTCCTGGCGGTAGACCTCATTCTGATTGTCAAGCGCGGTCTTCTGCTCCATCAGGTCCGCATGCTGGCCTTCCAGCTCGTCAATGCCGGCCTGCATCTCCTCACGCTGGGCTTTCAACTCATCGCGCTGTTCCTCAAGCGCGTCTATCTGCGCCTGCGAGACGGCCAGCACGCCCACACCCGGCGTCAGCGCCGTGACGGCCAGTATAAGGGCCAGCACTGAGCTGAGCGCCCGCAGTTTTAAGCCTTTTTTCATGTTCAGCCTCCATTGAGGGATTTCAGCTTTACATAATACCACAATTCGCCGTGCTTTGCAATAGACGAAAAACTCCGGGCAAAAGTTCCCTGCCCGGAGTTTTGCTGATTATGCAGTTTTTGCCGGCAAAGCGCCTTACGCGTTGCCGGAGGGCGCGGACTGCCGTTTCCATTTTGCGCCCTGGGGGGTGTCTATTATCGTGATGCCCTCGGCGGCGAGCATGTCGCGTATCCGGTCGGCCTCGGCATAGTTTTTCGCCTTCTTTGCGGCGGCGCGCTCGGCCAGCAGGCCCTCTATGCGCTCGTCGTGCTCTTCCTCGGGCTCGGTGTTCTTCTTGCGCAGGGCGTCGGCCTTTTCAATGAGGCTGAGGCTGAGCACTCGGTCGAAGTCGGCGACGGCGGCGAGCCTGGTGGCGTCGTTCGTCTTGGCCTTGAGCGCGTCGTAGAGCGCGGTGACGGCCAGCGAGGTGTTGAGGTCGTTGTCAAGCGCCTCGGTGAACCTGGCCCTGAGGGAAGCGAGAACGGCTTCGTCAACCGTCCCGTCGCCGGGCTTGAGCGCGGCGATTCTCGCTACGAGCTTCTCATAAGCGGTCTCGGCGTTGTCGAGGTTTTCCCAGCTGAAGACAAGGCTCTTGCGGTAGTGGCTCTGCAGGCAGAAGAAACGGTAGGCCAGCGGGTCATAGCCTTTTTCTTCCAGCAGGCTGACGGTGAGGAACTCGCCCTTGGACTTGCTCATCTTGCCGGAGGTGGTGTTCAGGTGGTGGACATGCACCCAGAAATTGCACCATTTATGGCCGAGATAGCTCTCAGACTGGGCAATTTCGTTGGTGTGGTGGGGGAAGGCGTTATCTATGCCACCGCAGTGGATGTCCAGGTCCTCTCCCAGATGCTTCATGCTTATACCGGAGCACTCTATGTGCCAGCCCGGGTATCCGACGCCCCAGGGCGAATCCCACTTGAGGGCCTGGTCCTCGAACTTGCTCTTGGTGAACCAGAGCACAAAGTCGTTCTTATTGCGCTTATTGGTGTCCTCCTCCACGCCCTCGCGCACGCCGACGTCGAGGTCCTCGGCGTCGAAGTCGTTGAAGACGTAGTACTTTTCGAGCTTCGAGGTGTCAAAGTAGACGTTGCCGCCGGCAAAGTAGGCGTAGCCGGTGTCCATGAGCTTTGAGATAATCTTGATATACTCGTCGATGCAGTTGGTGGCGGGTTCGACCACGTCGGGGGTCTTTATATCGAGCTTGGCGCAGTCGGAGAAGAAGGCGTC
>CALXGL010000097.1 GCA_944387825.1 uncultured Oscillospiraceae bacterium
ACATTGCTTTCGTAGCGGCGTATCTCTACTTCTACATGAATTTGCAGAGCCTGCTCACCGAGCTAATTGCCAACAGCGAGAAGATAGCGGGAACTTTCCTCGCCGTCTACCCTCTCTACGCCTTCGGGCAGGCGTCGCTGGGCTCCTGGCTGCATATCGCCGGCTTCGCCGCCTGCTGCGTCCTGCCCTTCGCGCTGGTCTACGCCATACTCTCGCGCGGCTTCCTGACCGTCACCACCCGCCGGAGCGCGGGCAAAAAGCTCGTCTACCGCGAAAAGGCGCTCAAGACCTCGGGCGCCGGAGCGGCGCTGCTGAAAAAGGAGCTCGCCCGTTTCGGCTCCAACGGCACGTATATCCTCAACGCCGCCTCCGGTACGCTCTTCACAATAGCGGCGATTGCGGCGCTCTTTATCTACCGCGGGGAAGCCGCTTCCCTGCTTGCCCTGCTGCCGGATGGCATGGGCACGGGCATAGTCGCGTTTATGCTCTGTTTTCTCTCCGCGATGGACATCATCAGCGCGCCGAGCATCTCGCTGGAGGGCAAGACGCTGTGGCTGCTCAAGAGCCTGCCCATACCCACGCGCAGCATACTCATGAGCAAGGTCAAGCTGCACCTTGTAATCGCCCTGCCGCCCACGCTTCTCGCCTCGGTCTGCTGCGCCGCCGCCCTGTCCTTCACGGCGGCCGAGGCCGCGGCGATTACCCTTGTCCCGGCGCTGATGTGCGTGTTCTGCGCGCTGATGGGTCTTGCAATCAACCTCCGTTATCCCAAGTTTGACTATATCAACGAGACGGCGGTGATAAAAAACAGCATGTCCGTCTCACTGACCATGTTCGGCTCCTGGGGCGTGCTGGCCGTCTTTACGCTGATATACGTCTTTGCGCTTAAAAGCGTTCTGGAGCCGGCGCCGTATCTGTACATCTGCGCAGCCGTGCTGCTGGCAGGCTGCCTCGCTCTGTACGTCCATCTCTGCCGCGGCGGCTCCAGACGCTTCAGCGAGCTGTAAGCCCTATATAACGAAAGGCGCCCGCCAGCTGGCGGGCGCCTTTCGTTATGTGCTTTCTGGAGGCGGTGTTCAGACGTTGAATCGGAAGAGCGTGACGTCGCCGTCCTTCATGACATAGTCCTTGCCCTCGCTGCGGACCAGGCCCTTTTCCTTGGCCGCGGCCATGGTTCCGCAGGCCCTGAGGTCGTCAAAGGCGACTATCTCAGCGCGGATGAAGCCGCGCTCAAAGTCGGAATGTATCTTGCCGGCAGCCTGGGGCGCGCGGGTGCCGTCCTTTATGGTCCAGGCCCTGACCTCGTCGCTGCCGCAGGTTAGGAAGCTTATGAGACCCAGGAGGGCGTAGGAGCACTTTATAAGCCTCGCAAGGCCGCTCTCGTGCAGGCCCAGCTCCTCGAGGAATACGGCCCTGTCCTCGTCGTCCAGCTCGCCTATCTCCTGCTCGGTGCGCGCGCAGATGGGCAGGGTTTGAGCGCCCTCGGCGTCGGCGATGGCCTTGACAGCCTGGTAATAGGCGTTGCCGTCGAGGTTCGCTATGCCGTCCTCGTCCATGTTGGCGGCGTAGATAACGGGCTTGAGACTGAGGAGGTCAACAGTCTCTATCAGTTCGCGCTCGTCCTGCGTGCACTCGAAGCTGCGCGCGCTCAGGCCCTCGTTGAGGTGCGCGTGCAGGCGCTCGAACACCTCGGCCTCGCGGGCGAACTTTTTGTCTCCGCCCTTTGCGGCCTTCTTCGACTTGTCTATGCGGCGCTCGACCAGCTCCATGTCGGCCATGATGAGCTCGAGGTTGATGACGTCTATATCGCGCGCGGGGTCGGTGCTGCCGTCCACGTGGATGATGTTCTCATCGTCGAAGCAGCGCACGACGTGGACAATCGCATCTGTGCGCCGTATGTTTTCCAGGAACTTGTTGCCTAGGCCCTCGCCGTGGCTCGCGCCCTTTACAAGTCCCGCGATGTCCACAAACTCAATAACGGCAGGCGTGTACTTCTTGGGGTTATATAAATCTCGCAGGAAGTCCAGGCGTTCGTCCGGGACCGAAACCATGCCGACGTTCGGCTCTATGGTGCAGAACGGATAGTTCGCGCTCTCCGCCCCCGCGTTGGTTATCGCGTTGAAGAGCGTGCTCTTGCCGACGTTAGGCAAGCCGACGATTCCGAGTTTCATATATCATATCCCCTTAGTTTGCAGAGTCGACAGTATTTTAGCGCAGATATTATACCACAGCGCACAGCGGCTCACAAGAGTTATCTTCCCGGAAGCCGCCCGCAACTGCTGGTTGCGGAAGTTCAAGCCGCCCATGGTTGAACCGCAACCGCCGTTCAGGTATACTTGTGTCGGTAGAAATGATACAGGGAGGTAAAATATGAAGCTGCACGAGAAGATTTACTACTACCGCAAAAAGGCCGGACTGTCGCAGGACGCGCTGGCCGAGAAGCTCGGCGTATCCCGGCAGGCAGTCTCCAAGTGGGAGACTGCCGAATCCGTGCCCGAAACCGGCAAGCTGCTGGCGCTGGCTTCGGCGCTGGGCGTCACGGTCGATACGCTGCTCAGTGAGGACGAGCCGGAGGAAAACGGCGGCTCCGCCGGTGATGACGGCGGCGTGTTCACCGGGGCGAAACAGGACTACAGCCGCGCGCCGGACTGGACAGCCTCGCTCCCGAAGCACATACGGAGCCTCGCCCGCCGCTGGGGCTGGCTCGCAGGGGTGTACATAGCGCTTTGCGGCGTACCGTTCGTCATAATCGGAGTGTTGGCGCGCGTAGTATCCAACAACATGTTAAGCGGTTTTAATGACTTTGGCTTAGGATTAGGCGGTTTTGGCACGTCGGTAGAAATCGACGGCGTGACCGTACCCATCGAAGGCGGCCTGATTCAGAACAACCCCGTGGCCATTATGGGTACCGTGATCGCTATAATAGGCGCAGTGCTCATCATAGCAGGCATCGTGCTGGCCGCGTTCCTGAAGAAAAAGAGCAAAGAATAAAAAAGAGGCGGGAGCGCTGCTCCCGCCTCTTTTTTATTCTTTATTTTCGCTTTCCGGCTTACTGTCGTCCTGATGTTCTGCCTGGGCCTGGGAATCGCCGGACTCAATCTGCGGCGTCTCCTTCGGCTCGTCGAAGGTGTAGCTTATCTTGCGCGCCGGGGGCTCAATGGAGCTGTCGCGCATTTTCGGCTCCGGCTTTTTGGGCGGCATCTCGCCGTGGCGGCAGAAGTAGCTGAAGTCCTCGCCATCCATGCTCTCGTTCTGCAGTAGGTACTCCGCCACGCCCTTGAGCACGTCTGCATGCTGGGTGAGGATGTGCTCACACTTGGCGCTGGCCTCGTCGAAGATACGCTTGACTTCCTCGTCGATTATGGCGGCGGTCTCCTCGCTGTAGCTCTTGGTCATACCGAAGTCGCGGCCGATGAATATGCTGTGCCCGGAACTGTCGTAGCTTATGGGGCCCAGCTTCTCGCTCATGCCAAACTGCGTGACCATGGCGCGTGCCAGGTTCGTAGCCTGCTGTATGTCTCCGGAAGCGCCGGTAGAGATGTCGTCCAGGAAGAGCTTCTCACTTACACGTCCGCCCAGGGACACGACAATCTCCTCAAAGAGCTCGGAGTAGGAGTGGAAGTTCTCCAGGTCCTCCTTCGGACGGAAATACGTCGCGCCGCCGCTCGGCCCGCGCGGGATAATGGTGATATAGTGCACAGGGTCGGTATGGTCAAGGAACTCGCTGACGACCGCGTGGCCGCCCTCGTGATATGCGGTGAGCTTCCTCGCGCGCTCGCTCATGACCTTGCTCTTCTTCTCGGGACCCATCTGCACCTTGCGGATGGCCTCTTCAATTTCATAGGAGGTTATGAAATGTTTGCCGTTGGAGACGGCCATGAGCGCCGCCTCGTTGAGCAGGTTCTCCAAATCCGCGCCGGAGAAGCCGGGTGTGCCGCGGGCGATGGAGTTGAGATTCACGTCGTCGGCCAGGGGCTTGCCGCGCGCATGGACGCGCAGTATGGCCTCGCGGCCGCGGATGTCGGGCAGGCCGATGTAGACGCGGCGGTCAAAACGGCCCGGGCGCGTGAGCGCGTTGTCGAGGATGTCGTCTCGGTTCGTAGCCGCCATGACGATGACGCCCTCGTTATTGGTAAAGCCGTCCATCTCGACAAGCAGCTGGTTGAGCGTCTGCTCGCGCTCGTCGTGGCCGCCGCGGAGGCCGCTGCCGCGCTGGCGTCCCACGGCGTCTATCTCGTCGATGAAGATTATCGCCGGGGCCACCTTCTTGGCCTGGTCAAAGAGGTCGCGCACGCGGGAAGCGCCGACGCCGACGTAGAGCTCGACGAAGTCGCTGCCGGAGATGGAGAGGAACTGTACCCCCGCCTCGCCCGCGACGGCCTTGGCCAGCAGGGTCTTGCCCGTGCCCGGAGGGCCGACAAGCAGCACGCCCTTGGGTATGCGCGCGCCCATGTCGGTATAGGCTCTGGGGTTCTTGAGGAAGTTCACGACCTCCTCCAGCTCGGCCTTCTCCTCCTCGCAGCCGGCGACGTCCTTGAAGGTGACCTTCTTCTGGCTCTCACTGCCGAGACGGGTGCGGGCCTTGCCGAACTTGCCGACGCCCGGCGCTCCGCCGCCGCCTCCTGCCTTGTTCATCATGTAGTACCAGATGGCGAAGAACACGCCGATGAGCAGCAGATACGGTATCATGCTCATCCACCAGGGCGCCACCCAGCCCACTCGCAGGTCGTAATCAGTGATAATGCCCGCTTCGTGCTGCTCGTCTATAAGCGGCAGCATATGGCTTACGAAAAGGCCCACGTCATAAAGCTCGTACACCGTATCCGGCTCGTCATCCGCCGCGCCCTTGAGGTGGAGCTTTATATTGGAACCTTCGATTACAAAACTTTCAACCTGTTCGTTGCGGAACAAGTCCACAACATCAGAGTAGTTCAGCTCTTTTACGGGGGTCGAGGGCTTCGTCATCGTATAAACCACTCCGATAAGAATGATTATGATGAGCACGTAGAAGCCAAGGTCTCTGGCCCGGTTACGCTGTGGTTTCAAACAACTGTCACTTCCTTACCGGCCTGAAGCATTTTCCTTCAGCGCCATGTTTCCGCGGGCAGGCCCGGGATTTATATTGCGGCCGCGCTCTGGACGGGGCCGGTTATATACGGTTCAATTCTCTCGCGGAGACAATGCGCAGGCGGCGCCCCGCTTTCTCCGGCTCAGCCTTATTTCGAGTATATCTCGCTCTTCAGCACGCCGATATAGGGCAGATTGCGGTACTCCTCGGCGTAGTCGAGGCCATAGCCCACGACAAAGGCGTCCTCGACCTCGAAGCCGGCGTAGTCGGCCTTTATGTCCGCGCGGCGGCGGGCCGGCTTGTCGAGCAGGGTAACTATGCGTATGCTGGCCGGGTTGCGTACGCTGAGATAACGCTTGAGGTAGGCGAGCGTAATGCCGCTGTCAAGGATGTCCTCGACAATTATCACGTGGCGTCCGGCGATGTCGCGGCTGAGGTCCTTGTTTATCTTCACCGCGCCGGTGGTGGTGGTGCCGTCGCCGTAGCTGCTGACGGCCATGAAATCCATCGTGCAGTAGACGTCCACGCTGCGCAGCAGGTCGGCCATAAAGATAAAGCAGCCCTTGAGCACGCCTACGAAGATAGGGTTCTTGTCCCTGTAGTCGCGCGTCAGCTCCGCGCCGAGCTCGGCGATGCGGTTTTGCAGCTGCTCCTCGCTGAACAGTATTCTCTCTATATCCTGCCTCATACTCTGTACCCCACACTAATTTTTATTGTCTCAGTCTGTTTTCCTGACGCGCACGACCAGAGCCCTGCCGCCCGGCTTTGCCGCGGAACGCTCGTCCTGGCCGAAGCCCACGGCGGCGAGCACTCCTCTGCCGTCGCGCAGCACGGGTATCAGCTCCCGCCTGCTTGCGGGCACGCCCTTCTCCGCGAAAAGGTCGGCCAGCTTCTTTGTGCATCCGCGCCCGGCCGGCCTCATCCTGTCGCCGGGACGTCTCGCAGTACAGCATATCGTACCACAGATACTCTCATATTGGAAGCAAAAAGTGTTTAATGAAGTGTGAATTTCGCAAACGTTTTCAGTAAATTCCGCTTCTAGGATTATACCGCACTCCGGCACGGGCGTCAAACCCGGTATCGCAAGCTCCCTTTCGGGAAGCGCCGCACTTTCCGCAGGCCCGAAGCTCAGCACCCCGCGCTCGGCGCGGAAGCGCCCTCCCGGCACGTCCGCGGAGGCATTGCCGTCCCTCGCGGCCGCAAGGACCGCCTCGACATGCCCAAACTCCAGAGACCGCGGGCACATAAGCCGTACGGCACGCGAGGCCAGGCTCCGGTCCAGCGCAGTCAGGGCGGCGCAGCTGACTCTTTCGCCGGGAAATCCGGCGAGAAAATCCCTCGCCATTGCCTCAAGGCATTCCTCGTCCGCCCTGAGCAGGCGGCTGGCTCTGCCGGCTGCGGCGGCAAATTCCGGGTTTATCTCGCGAAGGACCGGCATAACGAGCGCGCGCAGCCTGTTGCGCGAATACTCCAGGGATTTGTTCGTACTGTCCTCGACGTGCTTTAATCCGCGCGCCTTCAGATACTCTTCTATCTCCGCGCGGGTCACGCCCAGCATGGGCCTGACGATATTCCCGCGCCGCGGAGGTATCCCGGCCAGCCCCCTTATTCCGCTCCCGCGCACAAGGGCCAGAAGCATGGTCTCGGCGTTGTCGTCCGCGTTATGGGCCGTTGCGATTGTGTCCGCCCCAAGCCGGCTTGCCGCATCCTCCAGAAAGGCGTAGCGCATGGTACGCGCCGCCTCCTCCGTGCCCATGCCGTGCTCCGACGCGTAGGCGGCCACATCCCCCCTGCCGAACGCGCACTCCACGCCCAGGCCGTCGCACAGCTCGCGCACGAAGTGCTCGTCGCGGTCGGATTCCTCTCCCCGCAGGCAGTGGTTATAGTGCGCCGCCAAAACGGCGCAGCCGCAGCTCCCGCTCGCCTCCAGGCAGCGGTGAAGCATATATACGCTGTCCGCGCCGCCGGAAACGGCGCAGAGCACGCGTTTGCCCAGAAGCGAGAAGTCGAAGTTATCCATCCTCGTGCCTCTTGTCAAGCGGTATGAAGCTGGTGTATTCCGGCAGCCAGGTCATATAGATTGTATTTGTCTCGCCGCGGCGGTTCTTGAGCAGTATCAGCTCCACCTCGTTGGGGTTTTCGTATTCGGAGTCGTAATACCCCTCGCGGTGCAGCGCCAGGACGGCGTCCGCGTCCTGCTCTATTGCGCCGGATTCGCGCAGGTCGCTCAGCTGCGGGCGCTTGTCCTTGCGCTGGGCAAACGCACGCGAGAGCTGCGAGAGGCAGAGCACGGGCACGCCGAGCTCCTTTGCCATAATCTTCATGGAGCGGCTGATGTCGCTGACCGCCTGGACGCGGCTCTCGTTGGCCCAGGAGTTGCCGCTGCCCGCGCTCTGCATGAGCTGCAGGTAGTCTATCACGACGAGGCCGAGATTCTTGAGCCTGCGGCACTGGGCGTTCATATCCGCAACAGTCAGCGAGGGATTGTCGTCTATGCGTATGTCCGTCGCGGACAGGACGCCCGCCGCGGAGGCTACGCGCCGCCAGTCGTCATCCGTCAGGCGGCCGGTCTGGAGCTTCTTGCCGTCCACAAGGGCTTCGGCGGAGAGGAGGCGCGTCACAAGCTGCTCGCGGCTCATTTCCAGGGAAAAGAAAGCTACGGTCTTGCCGCTTGTCTTGCCGACGCTCCGGGCTATGTTCAGCGCAATACTGGTCTTGCCCATGCCCGGGCGCGCGGCCACAATTGTAAAATCGCCGGGGTTCAGGCCGAGGATTGCCCTGTCCAAATCCGCGAGTCCCGTCGAAAGGCCGGGTATGGCGCTTTCATTTTCGGCGGCCTCGCTTATGGCGTCGAAGACGCGCTGCACCACCCCGGCCACGGGCACAAGCCCGCCGGTATCGCGGTCGCGGCTGAGCGCATATATCTTGCGCTCTGCGCTCTCAAGCATGTTGTCCGCCTGCCCGGAGCCGGAGTACACCATATTGGTTATCTCCTCGCCAACCTGGGCCAGGGCGCGCAGCAGCGCGCGGTCACGCACAATGGCCGCGTACTCCAGGACGTTAGCCGCTGTCGGAGTTACCTCCATCATGTCGAGGATATACTGCCGGGAGTTTTCCTTGAGCACGCCGCGCGCCTTCATCTGGTCCAGCACAGTGACGGGGTCTACGGTCTGTCCAAAGGAGAACATGGCGTAGATTGTCTCAAATATCTCCCTGTTGGCCTGGACATAGAAGTCCTCGGCCTTCACCCGACCTATTACATCGGCTATACATCTCGGGTCTATGAGCATTGAACCGAGCACGGCCTGTTCCGCTTCCGCGGAATACGGCACGCGCCTGCCGAGCAGTTCATCCATGGCTTACTTCTTTTCGGTCACAAGGACGCTTATCTTGCCGCTTACCTCATAGCCGAGCTTGCACTTCACCTCAAAAGAGCCGAAGCTCTTGATGGGCTCGCTCTGGACAATCTTGTTCTTCTCTATCTCTATGCCGTGCTGCGCCTTGAGCGCGTCGGAAATCTCCTGGCTGGTAATTGCGCCGAAGAGCCTGCCGCCCTGTCCTGCGCGGGCGCTTATCGTGACTATGACGCCCTCAAGCCGCTTCGCGTTTTCCTCGGCCTGGGCCTTTTCGCGCTCCATCTGCGCCTTTCTGGCCTTCTCGCGCAGCTTGAAGGCGTTGAGCATATCCGGCGTGGCTTCGCTGGCCAGCTTGCGCGGCAGCAGATAATTGCGCGCGTAGCCGTCGGAGACGTCCTTGAGCTCACCTTTCTTCCCCTGTCCCCGTACATCCTGGTTGAAGATAACTTTCATATATATCTGTCCTTTCTGGCTTTTCTTAAATAGCTTCGCTTGAATTCGCCGCGCCGCGCCGCGGCGCGGCAGGTCTACATTGCCGCAGGGGCGGGCCCTTACCCATCCAGGTACTCGTCTATCGCCGCGAACAGCGCATTCACAGCGTCGCGCAGCGTGGTGTCCGGTATCTGGCAGGCCGCGGCGGAGCGGTTTCCGCCGCCGCCGAGCTTCTCCATTATAACCTGTACGTTTATGTCGCCGATGCTTCGCGCGGAGATGTTGGCTCCGCCGTCCTCCGTCGGGCAGACGACAAAGCTGACCTCAACGCCGGAAATATTCAAAAGCTCGTCCGCGGCCTGGGCGATAATGACCCTGTCCTGCGGCGTCTCCGGCGCCGCTATGGCGATATTTCCGCGATAGAGCTGGGCGTTCTGCATTATCCTGTAGCGCGCCACAGTGTCCTCCATGTCGTTTTGCAGCAGCTTCTTGACCTCGGTGGTATCCGCTCCGCAGCGGCGCAGGAAGGCGGCGGCCTCAAAGGTGCGCTCGCCCGTGCGTATGGTAAAATTCTTTGTGTCCAGCACGATGCCTGCGAGCATGGCCTCCGCCTCGCAGCGGAGGATGTCCTCGCTCTCGCAGACCTCCTGCAGCACCTCGCTCAGCAGCTCACAGACGCTCGAGGCATAGGGCTCGTAGAAGGTGAGGGCAGCATTCTGTATATACGTCGCCGCCCGGCGATGGTGGTCGATTACAGCCACGCGGTTCATGGCGGCGAGGAGGTTCGCGTCCTCAACCTGCTCGGGCCGGTTGGTGTCCACGACGACCAGCAGGCTGCGCCCGTCCGCCAGAAGCATGGCCTCCTGCGGAGTTATGAACGCGCTCCTGTATTCCGGCTCCGCTTTCAGCCTCTCTATCAGCAGTTTTGAGGCGTTTTTCTCCGAATCTATAACTATTTTGCAGCTTTTGCCCTTCTTGCGCGCTATGCAGCAGAGCGCCACATCGGCGCCTACGGCATCCAAATCCGCGTATTTGTGTCCCATGACGAACACACGCGAGGAATCCGCCACCAGTTCGGCCAGGGCGTTGGCCATGACGCGGCTCTTGACCTTGGTCCTGGTCTCCACCTCGCTGCCGCGTCCGCCGAAAAACTCAAAGCTGAAACGGTTTTTTATGACCGCCTGGTCTCCGCCTCGCGTCAGGGCCATCTCCGCAGCCAGGGCGGCAAATTGCCAGTCCTCGGCGAAGCCGCTGCCGTCGTGGCCTATGCCCAGCGAAAGCGTGGCGTGTATTCCGGCCGGGCTGCTGACCGTATGCGCCTGCTCCAGCAGCTTGAATTTTTCCGCGCGCATCTCCTCGAGATGCCGTTCCTCAAAGATGATAATGTACCTGTCCCGGTCGTAGCGGCGCACAACCGCGTCGCGCCCCTCCCAATACTGTGTTATGATGTCCTCGACGGCGTCGCGCAAGTCGTTCTTGACGCGCTCCGGCTGATTGCGGATGAGCTCGTCGTAGTTATCTATGAGCAGCACGGACAGCACCGGCCTGGTTTCCTCGTATTTGACGCGTATTTCGTCGTATTCCGTGACGTCAACCCAGTACGCTATGCCCATGAAGCCGTGACCGTTCTCTTCGGCGTTTTCGCCCGGACGGATGATATTCCCGTGAATCTGGTACTTCCGCCCGTTCGTGGAGAGCAGGTCGGGGCTCTGGGTTTTGCCCTCGAGCAGCCACTTGGCGGAAAACTGCGGCACCAGCGTGTCCAGCCTGGCCTCAAAGCGCGAGCCGGACACCCCGCACATGTCGAAAAAGTTCTGATTCGCCCATATTACGCGCAAATCGTTGAGCGAAAAGACCGCCATAGGCAGCGGGAAATTCAAAAGCGTGTTATTCTTGGCCGTATCGGCGTCATAGGTCACCGACTCTATATACTCCATCAAATCGCGCCTGCGGCGGCGGGCAACGAATATGGAGCTTATTATGAGCAGCAGCACAACGCCGCCCTCGGCCGCGGCCAGTATATACTGGCCGAAAAGCAGGGACGCCGCCGTAAAAATTACGAGCACTATGAGATAAAGCCGTCCGCTTGGCTCTGCAAGCCTCTGTATCTTTTTGTTCAAGCACACCAACTCCCCGTTGCCTGCGGAACGCAAACGATATTGCGGTAGTTTATTATTATAGCAAATGTGGAGTATCTTTACAACTATAATTCACGCTCAAATGCGGAAAATAGGGGTATGAAAAGCGATGGGATAAAAGCTGTAATAATGGCCGGCGGCGAGGGGCGGCGCTTAAAATCGGTTACGGGCAGCCTTCCGAAGCCGATGGTGCCCCTGCTGGGCAAGCCGCTCATGGAGCGCTGCGTTGAACTGCTGAAAGCCAACGGAATATACGATATCTGCGCCACTCTGCGCTACAATCCCGGGCCTATCGTCGATTATTTCGGCGACGGCGAGCGTTTCGGCGTAAATATAACCTGGCGCATTGAGACGCAGCCCCTCGGCACCGCCGGCGGCGTAAAAGCCTGCATGGACTTCCTCGGCCGGGACCCCTTCCTGGTGCTCAGCGGCGACGCGGCCTGCGACTTCGACCTGAGGCGGCTTATAGACGAGCATGCGCGCAGCGGGGCCGCCGTCACCGTCGCGCTGTACGAGTGCGGCGACCCCCTGCGCTATGGCGTTGCGGTCCCCGACGAGGCCGGCGACGTGCGCTGCTTCATCGAAAAGCCGGACTGGCCCCGCGTTGTCTCCGACCTGGTAAGCACAGGCATCTATGTCGTCTCGCCCAGGGCCATGGACAGTGTCCCGGACGGGGAAATGTTCGACTTCGCGGCCGACCTCTTCCCCGCCCTGCTGCGCAGCGGCGAGCGCATACACGGCGCGCTGCCCGGCGGCTACTGGTGCGACGTGGGCACGCCGCGCTCGTACTATCAGTGCTGCGTGGACGCCCTGGAGGGCAGGCTGAAGCTGCCGGATGTCCGGCCTCAGGCCGAGCCCGACAGGAAAGAGCCCGAAGAGCGCCGCCCTCTCGAGGGCGGAAACCGCTTTGAACGGAGAATAGGCTGCGCCAGCCGGGCCCGGCTCATGCGCGCGCTGAGCGCAAGCCTTATGGAGTGCGGCGCGGATTTTACCGACGGCCTGTGCATAAAGCGTCCGCATTGCGCCGCGCGGATATCGCCCAGCGCGGCAAAGGACGAGCTCGTGATTGAGACGACGGCGGACGACGCCGGCTTCGCCTGCGAGCTGAGCGCGGGGCTTGCAGCCCTTGCGGAAAGCCTCGGCCAATAATCAGGCGCCCCGTCCCCGCGTGCTGCGGCGGACAGGGCGCCTTTTCAGTTCAGTATTGCCGTGCCGAGGTTCAGATACAGCGCGAACACGCACCATATGAGGTATGGCCCGAGCAAAATCCCGGCCAAATCGTCCAGGCGCCTGAAGCGCGAGATGGTTATGGCTATGAGCGCAATGAGCACAGCCAGCCATACCGCCGCCGCCCAGTAGAGCCCCAGTCCGAAAAACAGCCCCGGCCACAGCGCATTCACCGCAAGCTGCAGCGCATATATGCGCAGCGCAGCGCGCCGCTCACCCGCCGGGCCGCCCGACTCAGAAACGCGCCAGGCGGCGGCCCCCATCATCAGGTATAGTATTGTCCATACCACGGGGAAAAGCCAGCCCGGCGGCGAGAGAGGCGGCCGCTCCAGGCCGTCATACGACTCCATTCCCCCGCCCAGCAGCGCCCCTATCCCTCCGGCGGCCAGCGCCAGCAGCATCGAAACAATCAGCGGCTTCCAACGTATTTTCAAAAATATCACCCCGTCCCAGTTTACGAACCGGAACGGGGTAATATACCCTTTTTATATTTTAATCTATCAGATTGACGCTGCCGGCGCCGAAATAGGTGGCGAGCGCCTTGTTCTGCCAGCTCTTCTGGTCGGAGGTGATGTCCCCGTCGGGGGTGAAGCAGTTGCAGCGCGCGTATCCGCAGACCGCGGGCAGATAGAGCTCCGTCTCGCCGGCTGCCAGCTGCTCCGCGGCGCTTGCGCTGCGCGCGCTCACGGCGGCGCCGGTCGCGGCGAGGTCGCGCGCGCCCAGCGCGAAGGTCACGGCGCAGGCGGCGGCAATCACAGCCGCGGCAGCCGGCGCAAGGCGCACGGCCCTTGCCGGCAGATCCAGCTCCGCCCGGACGGCCAGCAGCGTCGCGGCGGCAAAGACGGCGGCGGCGCACCAGGCGCGTTCGGGGAAATACGGCGCGGCGCACATGCAGTAGGCGCTCACCACGGCGGCGCAGAGCCATATAACGGCGGCGGAATACTTTTTGAGCCAGTATCCAAAGCCCTTTCCGCGGGACTGTACTGTGCTCAGCGCCAGCAGGACAAGGCCTATCGCAAGCGGCAGCCAGAGGTATTTAAGCGCGTGATAGCTCACGCTCGGGATGCGCGATATCCAGGTCGAGAGCCCGCCGAGGCCGCCCATATTGTCCGCTTTAAGCGTCTGCGCGGGCGCGAGGAAGAGCGCCGCCGCCCCGGCGAAGAAACCGGCGAGGCCCGCCCAGTGCCAGGCGCGGACTCCCAGCCCCAGCAGCCTGCGCCGCGCCAGCAGCAGCACGACGCCCACGGCGGCGGCTATGCAGGCGTTCTCGCCCGACCAGCCCGCGAGGACGCCGAGCAGGAGCATCCCGGGTACGCGCAGCCAGGCCCTTCCCCGCCCCGCTGCGTCCGCGCGGTAGGGCAGCAGGAAGCAGAGCGCGGCAAACACCGTCCACATGTAGTTTATCGAGCCCGTCAGCCACAGGCAGCTCTGCCCGAAGTCCGGCAGCACCAGCCACACGAGAGCGTACACGGCAAAGAGGCTCAGCGGGCGCAGGGCGCGCAGCGTACCGTAAGCCGCGTAATAGACGGCGAAGCCCAGCGCCATGAACACCAGCGTGTTGCATACGTTGAAGAGCAGCTTGCCCTCCGGCATGAGGAAGAGCTGCACCAGCGTGTGCACAATCGCGCGGCCGTTCATGACCCTGTAGTGGTTGAGCTGGCTGAGCCAGAGCCCGTACAGGCTCGTTATGCGCTCCTTCGGCGCGTCCGCGGCGTAGGTGAACATATAGGAGTAGTCGTCGCCATAGTATGGCGTCAGGCAGTTGAGCGCAAAGAAGGCGGCGGCTATGGCGGCGAGGCCGAGGACTAATGTCAGGCGGCGTTTCATTTCAGCCCGTCCTCAGTTTCCCGCACGATATAGACGGGCCTGTGCTTGGCCTCCATGTATGTCTTGGCGAGGTACTGGCCGAGCATGCCGATGAAGAACATGAGCAGTCCGCCGACAAGCAGTATGAGGCTCACAATCGTGGGATAGCCCGCGACGGGGTTTCCGAAGATAATCGTCTTGACCACCGTGACCAGGAGCGTTATCACCGCTATCACGCAGCATATCACGCCTAGTATGCTCGAGAGCGCCAGCGGCTTGGTGGAGAAAGCCATCATGCCGTCCACCGAATAGCGCACCAGCTTGCGGAAGGACCACTTCGTCTCGCCCGCCGCGCGGTCGCGGCTCACGTAAGGTATCCACTTGGTTTTAAAGCCCACCCAGGAGAAGATACCCTTGGTGAAGCGGTTGTATTCGGGCAGGCTGAGCACGGCGTCCACCATGCCGCGGCGCATGAGGCGGTAGTCGGTGGCGCCCTCGACGTACTCCGTCTCGCTCAGGGCGTTCATGAGCTTGAAAAAGAGCGCGCTGCCGCCGCTTCTGACCTTCGTCTCGCCCTCGCGCGCGGTGCGGCGCGCGGCGGCGCAGTCGTATTCGCCGTCCTTTACGGCCTCGTACATCTCCACAAGCATCTCGGGCGGGTGCTGCAAATCCGCGTCCATGACGGCGACATAGTCGCCCTTCGCCATCTGCAGGCCGGCGAGCATCGCCGCCTCCTTGCCGAAATTGCGCGAGAAGGACGCGAAGCGGAAGCGCGCGTCCGCCTTGGAGCAGGCGCGCAGCAGCTCCAGCGTGCCGTCCGCCGAGCCGTCGTCCACCAGGCAGAACTCGAAGTCCACATAGTCCATGAGCCCGGCCACGCGCCTGAGCTCGTCGCAGAGCTTGGGCAGGACCTCCTCCTCGTTGTAGCAGGGCACGACGACAGAAATAAGCGGCATTTCAAGCCACCTCCAGGATAAGAAACTATGATGTATTGTAGCAGAATATGGCCGTCAATGCAAGCCGCTGCAGCCGCGGCGCAAAACAAAGGAGCGCCGGTCCTGAGACCGGCGCCCCGGCTTGCGAAGAAAGGACGGCTTTCGCCGTCCTTTCTCACTGTTTAAGGTTTATTTGCTGTGCGCGTTGGCCCACTCGGATTCGAGGGCGGCCCAGTCGCGCTCGGCGAGCTTGCCGGTCCAGTCCTCAACGAGGGCGCCGGAAACGCGGATCCACTTGTAGGAGTGGCTGTTGGTGGCCTCCTGCATGTCGGCGTAGTACCAGGTGCCGTACGGGTTGTCCGGCCAGACGTTCATGGCGCTGAGCGCAAGCAGGTGATCCTCGTGAGGCACGCGGTGCAGCACGCGGTTCACTATCGTCACGGCCTCGGCACGGGTGATGTTGTTGCCCGGACGGAAGCTGCCGTCGGGGTAACCGCTGACAAGACCCATGTCAACCGCCGCCTGCACGTAGTCGGCGTACCAGGACAGGTAGGACACGTCCTTGAACGCCCCGTCGTAATCAGCCTTGTAGCTGAAGAAACGGGTGGCTATCGTGACAAACTCGGCACGGGTTATCTGCGCATTCGGCTTGAAGGTGCCGTCGTCATAGCCGGTGATGATGCCCATGTTGCTGAGCGTGCTGATGGCGTTATTGTACCAGCTGCCGGCATTGACGTCGCTGAACTCGTTGGTTGTGCTCCAGAAACGCTCGCGGGCGTTGTCGGTGAGCAGGCGGAAGAAGATGGTGGCGACCTCGGCGCGGGTGATGTTGTTGCCCGGCTTGATCATGCCGTCTTCATAACCCACTATGTAAGCGTAGTGGTCGGTGGTGTTGAGCCAGTTGGGGACATAGACTTCATCGTCGTCGTCGTCAACCGGCGGCACAACGGGGGTCGGCGCGTCGGGCTTGCTGGTGACTTCGAACGTCAGTTCCGCGGGCTCGGCGCTCCAGCCCTCGCCGCGGGTCCAGGTCATCTTGACAATCTGCGGATTCTCCTCGTCTTCAACGAGCCAGTGCAGGCCGTGTACGCGGGAGTATTCGGTCACGAACTTGGCGGCGTGCACTTCAACAGTGCAGCTGTAGGTGCCGTCCTCGTTGTCGGTTATCGGGCCGACGTTCTCCTCAATGCCGTCCTTGAGCATATCAAGGGTGAGCGTGTAGTTTCCGTCTGCGTGGCCTACGCTGTCAATGCAGTCGAGAACAACTTTGACGTCCTCGAGGTCCTCATCGGTGATTTCATCAGGCGCGGCCTTTTCGAAATTCGCGGTGTAGGTGTAAATCGTACCGGGCACAATGCTGGCCGCTTTCAGGACGTAACTGGAGAGGCTGGCGGTATCGGCAACAACGCCCAGCTCGTTCGTCCAGTTCACGAAAACATAGCCTTCGTAGGCTGCCGCGATGCCGCTCAGCTGGACATCTTCTACCATCACATCGCCGTTCGCATCGACGCCGAACGTCACGACCTCGAACTCGGGCTTAGCCGTGCCCATGGTCTCGTCG
>CALXGL010000098.1 GCA_944387825.1 uncultured Oscillospiraceae bacterium
GCTTACCTCCTTATTTATACGGGATCATGCGCTTGATCGCGGAGACGTTGGTCTCGTCCGCGTAGGCGCCCTGACGGAGGCCCCTCTTGCGCTTGGTGTCTTTCTTGGTGAGAATGTGGCTCTTAAACGCGTGGCCGCGCTTTACCTTGCCGGTCTTGGTGAGGTTGAACCTCTTCTTCGCGCCGGAATGCGTCTTCAGTTTCGGCATGATAGTTTTCTCCTTCCTTGGTGCTTACTCTGCTGTTTCGCCGTTCGGAGCCGCCGCAGGGGCTTCCTTGGGAGCCTTCGGCTGCTTCGGCTTCTTGGCGGGGGTTTGCGGTTTCGGGGAGAGGAAGATGGACATGTTCCGCCCCTCGAGCTTGGGCTGCTTGTCGAGATTCGCAATCTCGGCGCACTTATCCGCGAAATCGCGCAAAAGCTGTTCGCCTATATTGGTGTGGGCCATCTCACGGCCGCGGAACCGCACGGTGACCTTGACGCGGTCCCCGTCGGAGAGGAATTTCTGTCCGTTGCGCAGCTTGACGAGGAAGTCGTTTTCGCCGATGCTCGGGGACATGCGTATCTCCTTGATCTCAATCACGCGCTGATTCTTGCGGGCCTCTTTTTCCCGCTTGCTCTGCTCAAAACGGTACTTGCCGTAATCCATTATCTTGCAGACCGGCGGATTGGAGCCCGGCGCTATCTTGACCAGATCGAGATCCTTCTCAATGGCTATCTGCATGGCGGCAGCGCCGGACATTATGCCCAGCTGTTCTCCGTCGTCGCCTATGAGACGCACCTCCCGGTCGCGTATTTCCTCGTTGACCTGATAATCTGTGACTGCTATTAAAGACACCTCCCGCTGGAATAGCTCGTGCGCGCAAAAAGCGCGGATACTTAGACAGCATCCGCGCATGAATACCACGCAGGGCCCCTGAGGGCCGGGTGATGTTGACCGCGGCGCGCCCATTCGCGGCCGGGTGAGTACGGCGGATACCGTCCTGCTTCCTTTTAGCCTAAATAATATATCAGTATGTTTGCGCTTTGTCAAGGGAAAATTCCGCCGCGGCGGGACTTTTCGCTTTTTGTAACCGCAGAGCTTGACAAGCTGAGGCACATATTGTATTATTTAATTAATACAACAATACAGGAGTGAGGGATATGGAGTGGCGCATAGCGGACGATTCCCCGATATATGTCCAGCTTGCGCGGCAGCTGCGGCGGGGCATAGCCTCGGGGGAATACCGGCCGGGAGAAAGGCTGCCGCCCGTGCGGGAGCTGGCGTTCTCCGCCGGAGTGAATCCGAACACGATGCAGCGGGCCATGACGGAGCTTGAACGCGAAGGCCTTGTCTTTCCCCAGAGGACGTTGGGGCGCTTTGTGACGGAGGACGCGGAGCTCATATCCCGCGCCCGGGACAGGCTGGCAAAAGAGGAGACGAGACGGTATCTGGCGGCGATGCGCTCCATAGGAGGCACGCCGGAGGAGATAAGCGGACTTATTTCGGAGCTTTCTGAGGAGGGAAACGATGCCGAATTTTGAATGCAGGGATCTTTGCAGGCGCTTCGGGAGCCGCACGGCTCTCGGCGGCGTGAGCCTGAGGGCGGAGCCCGGGCGCGTACTGGGCCTGCTGGGGCCGAACGGCTCGGGCAAGACTACGCTTATAAAGCTCGCCTGCGGGCTTTTGCAGCCGGACGGCGGGGAGATAAGCGTCTGCGGCCTGCCCCCGTGTACGGAGACGAAGAAGCTGGTGAGCTATCTGCCCGACCGCATGTGCCTGCCGCTATATATGGACGTGGGGCAGCTGCTGGGATTTTACGCCGACTTCTTCGCGGACTTCGACAAAGAGGCGGCGCGGAAGCTGCTCGCGCGCCTCGGGATTGAGGAAAAGCAGCGCGTGAAGCATATGAGCAGGGGCCTGCAGGAGCGCGTACAGCTGGTGCTGGCCATGTCCCGCCGTGCGAGGCTGTATCTGCTCGACGAGCCGATAGGCGGAGTTGACCCGGCCGCGCGGGACTTTATACTGGACACCATAATGCGGGGCTATGCCGGGGATGCGAGCGTGATAATCTCCACGCACATAATCTCCGATGTGGAACGCGTGCTGGACGACGTCGTGTTTCTCAGCCGCGGGAAGGTGGTCATGGCCGGAGAAGCGGACGAGCTCAGAGAACGTTCCGGCAAGAGTATAGACGAGCTTTTCAGGGAGGTGTTCAGATGCTGGGCAAGCTTTTGAAGTACGAATTCCGCGCGACTGCGCGTATACTTCTGCCCTTCCTTGCGGGGCTGCTTCTCATCTCCTGCGCGGCGAATCTGGGCGTGAGGCTCATAGACAGGGGCGCGGGCCTGACGGCCGTGGGGGCCATGCTCGTGGTGCTGTACTTCCTTGCCATAATGGCCATGGGCACGGTCACGCTTGTCCTGCTGGTCTACAGGTTTTACAGGAACCTGCTCTCCGACGAAGGCTATCTCACCTTTTCCCTGCCCGCCGGCATACACGCCCAGCTCTGGTGCAAGCTCATTGCGAGCGCGGTGTGGATTATAGCGGCCTTCCTGGTGATTGTGCTGAGCATAGTGATAGTCACTTCTCCGGTGGACCTGACCGGAGCCGTGCTCTCGGACATGGCGCTCATGTTCGAGCGCTTTTCCGCCGCGTACGGCATAGGGGCGCTTGAGCTCATATATTTCGCTCTCGAGCTGCTTTTGCTGATGCTGCTTGCGGCGATGGGCGGCTGCCTCACCTTCTATGCCTCCATGAGCCTGGGCTTCGGCTTTTCGGAGCACAAGCTGCTGTACAGCGTGCTCATATTCTTCGGCATAGGCATAGCCACGCAGTTCATATTTGCCGGAGTGACCCTGGCGCTGGGCATAGGGCTTGCAAACATGCCCGGCTTTATCCCGGATTTTGGCGCGGTGCTGCATGTGCGCAGCGTGCTGCAGCTGGGACACGTTTTCATGCTCGGCTGGTGCGCGTACAACGCCGTGTACTGCGCGGCGCTCTACGCCGTGACCGCCGCCGCGCTCAAGCGCCGGCTGAATCTGCCCTGAACAATGAAAAAGAGGACGGCCGAAGGTCGTCCTCTTTGCGCTGCCGGGAATTTTCAGAACTCGATAAGCTCGTACTCGCGGCTGCCGAAGCCGAGCTCTGCGGCTGCCTCTATCGTGTGGATGCCGTTGCGGGAGGTGACGCGCTCCATGAAGTGTTCCCTGCCCGGGTCGTCGGAATTCATGACGAGGTCCATGCAGGCCTGGTCGATTGCCACGGGGTCGAGCGAGGCGAGAATGCCTATGTCGGCCATGCAGGGGTCCTCGGCGACGGCGCAGCAGTCGCAGTCTACGGAGAGGTTCTTCATGACGTTGACGAAGGCTATCCTGCCCTCAAAGTGGCGGCAGATGCTGCTTGCCGCATCGGCCATGGCCTCGGGGAACGCGACGCTGTTCGCGTGCTTCTGCCAGCACTCGATGTTGTCGGCGGTCCTGCCGGCGGAGTGTATCAGGGCCTTGCCCTTCGCGCTGGCGCAGCCAATCGCGAGCTGCTTGAGCGCGCCGCCGTAGCCGCCCTGCGGGTGGCCCTTGAAGTGGGCGAGGACGAGCATGGAGTCATAATTCGTTATGTGGTTGGGGACGTGGTTCTCCTTGAGGACCTTGCCGCCGGGAATGGGCCAGACGTGGTCATCGCCCTCGGCGTCCATGAGGTCAAAGGCGAAGTGTTTGCTCCAGCCGTGCTCGGCTATGAGCTCAAGGTGGCTCTCCGTGTGGTCGCGGACGCCGGCGAAGGCGTCGCCGTAGGCGGTGTTGGTTTCGCAGACGGTGCCGCCAATCTCGTCAATCATCGGCTTCCAGAACTCGGGCGGCATGTAGTTCTGGTTGCCGCGCTCGCCGGTGTGTATCTTTACGGCGACCCTGCCGGGCAGAGATACGCCCAGCTTGTGATAGGCCTCGCAGACCTTCTCGGGGCTGATTTCACGGGTAAAATAGACCTTGGATTTCATAAGCTGCCTCTCTTCTCCTTATAACTGCATGAGGTATGGTTTATGCGTATATTATAAGCCCGGCGCGCGGATTTGTAAATAAGAGGTTTGACGTCCCGCTTGTGCCGGGCGGCGCCGGATGATATAATACAGGAAGCAAGCTTTGGAGGCTGAACGATGGAAATCAACTCTGTATCCACTTTGTACTTCTCGCCCGGCGGCAGCACCAGGGCCATTGCCCGCTCCGTCGCGGGCGGCTTCGTGAGCGAGTGCCGCGATATAGACTTCACCTCGCGCGCCGACGCCCTGGCCTTCGGGGAAAAGGACCTGGTCATCCTCGCCGCGCCGGTTTTCGGCGGGCGCATCCCCGGCGTGTTCGCCGGATTCCTGAATTCCGTGAACGGCGGCGGGGCCCTTGCGGCGGTGCTTGCCGTCTACGGCAACAGGGACTATGACGACGCCCTGCTGGAGCTCGCCGACGCCGCGAGGGCGCGCGGCTTCCGGGTGGTGGCGGCGGGCGCGTTCATCGCGCGGCACTCCATGGTGCCGGAGATAGCCGCGGGCAGGCCGGACTCCGGCGACAAGGAGGCCGCGGCCGCGTTCTCAAGGGCCCTGCGGGAAAAGCTCGAGTCCGGCGACACCTCAGAGCCGCGCATTCCGGGATCCAGGCCGTATAAGGAGTACGGCGGCGTTCCGCTGCACCCGGGCGCGAACCGCGCCCGCTGCGTAAAGTGCGGGAAATGCGCGAGGGAGTGTCCGGTGGGGGCCATACCGGAGGACGCGCCGTACAAGACGGACGCCGGTAGGTGCATAACCTGTATGCACTGCGTCTTCACCTGCCCGAACTACGCCCGGGCGCTCAACCCCGTCATGCTGGCCGCCGTGCGCACGAAGCTCAAAAAGGCCTGCGCAGAGCGGAAGCTGCCTGAGACATACCTGTAAATATGCGGGCGCCCCGGTCAAACGACCGGGGCGCCTTCTGTGCCGGCCGGAGACCGGACGCGCTCAGAGCACGATAACCATGACGGTAAAGGTGCCGGTATGTTCTTCGGTTGAAAAGGTGAAATAGGTTATGCCGGGTTCCTGCGGGTAAATGTACATGGTCGTGGAAGCGCCGCTCCAGCTGTCCTCGGAGAACTCCATTTCAGCGGAGCTGCCTTCCGCCGTGAAGCTCACCGTCGCGCCGCCCTTCTTTTTGCGCGGCGGCATGGGCGGCGGCGCGGGGCGTTCGCCCTCCGGCTTCTCCGGCGGCATGGGCGGTTCGGGCGAGGCAGCCGCGGGCAGCCTGCGCCCGCAGCACTAGCAGAATCTGCTGCCGTCGGGGATGGCTTCGCCGCAGAAATTGCACTTCATCTTTTATCCCTCTCTTTTCGAACGGCCCTCCGACGCTTATACCGGCCTGTTGAGTTCCTCAACCACCTTTACAACGATGTCGGCGCAATGGTCCACGCCCAGACGGCCGGAATCCAGCGACAAGTCGTAGTTGTCTGCTGCGCCCCAGACGCGCCCGGTGTAGTGGCGGTAATAGGTGCGGCGTTTGTCGTCCTTTTCTTTCAGGCGCTTTGCGGGTTTATCCAGCGTCTCGCCGTAGAGGCGTACGACGCGGTCGGCGCGGAATTCCTGGGATGCGTGGAAAAAGGTGTTCAGCACGTCGCTGCGGTCGCGGAGGATGTAATCCGAGCAGCGGCCCACAATTACGCAGTTCCCTTTTTCCGCGAGGTCGCGTATGATGTTGTTCTGGATGATGTACAGCTGGTCGGAGACGGGAAGGGTGCCGGGATTCCGGCCGCTTTCGGCGCTCATGGCCCAGTTGAACAGGAAGGAATTTGCCGAGCAGGCGTATTCGCCGCTGTCGAGTATGTAGCTTTCCGCGAGGCCGCTTTCCGCGGCGATTTTGCGCACAAGCTCCTTGTCGTAGTACTCCCAGCCCAGCTTTTCGGCGACGAGTTTAGCAATCGTGCGCCCGCCTGAGCCAAACTGACGGCTTACTGTTATGACTTTGATGTTCATAAGTAACCCCCCTTTGTAATTCCATTATAACACAATTTACGAAAATGGGAAGCAAAAAAACTCCGCAGAAAGAAAATTTACCCTTACAAACATGCGAAAAATGTGTTATAATAAAATAAAGACAGGACTCGGGGCGTTTTCGCGCCCCGGGTAATTCATGTAACGGAGGCGCTTTTTTTGTACACGGTGGGGGAACTGATAGTCTATGGCGGAACAGGGGTCTGCCGGGTGGAGGCCATAGAGGAGAAGACGCAGCCGGACGGCTCCGCACGCGGATACTACAGGCTCAAGCCTTTCTACCAGAGCGGTACAATCTCCGTGCCGGTGGACGGCAAGGTGTTCATGAGGCCGGTGATTTCCCGCGAGGAAGCGGAGGCCCTCATAGACGAGCTGCCGACCATGCCCGCCGAGACGCTGCGCGAGCGCAACTTTACCCAGCTCGCCGCGCACTATCAGCAGCTGCTCTGCTCGCACAGCTGCGCCGACATTGCCGGCCTGGTCGTGTCGATACGCGCCAAGAAGCTGGAGAGCGAGCGCGTGGGACGCCGCTTCGGACAGGTGGACGCCAAATTCATGAAACGGGCGGAAATCCTGCTGTACGGCGAGTTTTCCGCCGCTTTGGGCATCCCCTACGATGAAGTGGAGCCGTACATAAGGAAAAGGATAAACACTGATTGAGCCCAGAGCCCGGACGCAGCGTCCGGGCTCTGATTTTGAAATTGGCTTGCTTTTCCCGCAACAGTGTGTTATCATTGCGAAGTAACATTAAAAATGCTTATGCGAGCATAAATTATTTTCATGTCAGGTGGGGGAATATGAACGACACCATGCAAATTATGATTACGATGATCTGCTACATGCTTGCGGTCATCGCTATCGGCTTCGCCTTCGCGCGCAGGGCGAACCGCTCCTCGGACGACTACTTCCTCGGCGGCCGCACGCTCGGCCCCTGGGTCACGGCGATGAGCGCCGAGGCCAGCGACATGTCCGGCTGGCTGCTCATGGGCCTGCCCGGCGTCGCCTACTGGTGCGGCGTCGCGGACGCGAGCTGGACGGCGATTGGCCTCGCCATCGGCACCTACGTCAACTGGCTCATTACCAGCAAGCGCCTGCGCCGGTACAGCGAGAAGGCCGGCAACGCCATAACGCTGCCGGAGTTCTTCTCCAACCGCTTCCACGAGAAGGGCAAGGTGGTCATGACCATCGCCGCGCTCTTCATCCTCATTTTCTTCACGGTCTACGCCTCGAGCTGCCTCGTCACCTGCGGCAAGCTCTTCTCCACGCTCTTCGGCTTTGACTATGTCCCGATGATGATTGTCGGCGCGGTCTTCGTGCTGGTCTACACAATCATCGGCGGCTTCCTCGCCGAGAGCGCGAGCGACTTCATGCAGGCCGTCGTCATGATTATCGCCCTTGTCGTCGTGGTCACCGTGGGCTGCGTCACCGCCGGCGGCGTGGACGACGTCATCGCCAACGCGAAGGAGATCCCCGGCTTCCTCGAGTTCTTCGGCATGGCCACGCCCGTCACCGACGCCAACGGCGTCCAGGTCATAACGGACGGCGTGCCGCAGTTCGGCGAGAGGGCCGGATACAGCGCCGTCACCATCCTCTCCGGCCTGGCCTGGGGTCTCGGCTACTTCGGCATGCCTCAGGTGCTGCTGCGCTTCATGGCTATCCGCGAGGAGCGCGAGCTCACCCGCAGCCGCCGCATCGCCACGGTCTGGGTGCTCATAAGCCTGACCGTCGCCGTCTTCATCGGCGTCATGGGCCGCCAGCTCTTCCCGACCGCGCTCACCACCGCCTCCGACGCGGAGAACGTCTTCATCCTGCT
>CALXGL010000099.1 GCA_944387825.1 uncultured Oscillospiraceae bacterium
GTTATGAGCCTGCGGAAGTCGTTCAGCTCGCCCTCGATGAGGTCGTGCTTCTGGAGGATGGTGACCAGAGGGCCGTATATCAGCATGAAGAGGTCGTCGGTCTCCATCCAGCACTGGAATTCCTTATAGGGGATGAAGCTGCGCTGGGAGCGCATGCCCACGTCGGAGAAGACGAGGCGTATGTCGTCCTCGGCGAGGAACTTGTCCTTGCCGTCGAGCAGCTTGGCCGCGTCGCGCTCATAGGGATTGCCGCGGCGGCTGCTTATGACGCCGTAGACGCCGGCGGCCAGGAGCAGGACGCCCAGGGCGAGGAAGAAGACGAAGTTCCCGAGCGCCACGCCGCCTATGAGGAAGGCCGCGCCGAGCACGAGCGAGACCGAGCTCACGATAAGCGTTATCTTCGAGCTGCGGCGGTGGAAGCCGCCGTAGCCCCGGCGGCCCGTGTCCTCGACGGCGTTGGCGCGCGTCTTCTTGCTCGCGTGCTTGAGCCGGGCCACGAGCTCGCTCCTGCGCTCGAGGGCGGAGGCCACCTGCGGCTTGAGCTTCTCAATGTCGTAGGCGCTCAGCCGGAACACGAATTTCATATCCGCAAACTCGCTCATTGCGCCATCTCCGCGGGTTCTATCAGGATGACGTTGTCCGTGAGGTCCACGCTCTTGAGCGTGCCGGGCACGACCTTGCGCGCGCCGAGCATGTCCGTGAGCGTCACCTTGCCGTCCTCGACGGAAATGCCGGAGACATAGTGCATGAGCGGCCTGCGTTCGCCGCCGATGAGTTCAAAAGCGTCCGAAAGGCACATGATTGTTTATTCCCCTTTCACCAGACGGAGGGCCTCCTCCAGCTTGTCGTTGCAGTGTCCGAAGTAGTGCACCGCGTCGCCGACGAGGTTCGCGGCCTCGTGCCGGCCCTGGTTCTCAAGGGCGTGGGCGATGTTGTGCAGCTCCTCGGCGTGGGAGCGGTTGTGCTCGAGCATGTAGTTCATAAGCGCCAGCGTCTGCTCCTCGCTGAGCTCGGGCGCGCCGGCGTGGCTGTGCTCATGGTGGCAGGCGTGCTCGTGCGCGTGCTCGTGACCGGAGTGGTCGAAGTGCAAAAGCGTTCTCTGCTTCATGCTATCCCTCCTTTTTGGCTATTATAGCGCGTTTCCCGCGGCAAATCAAGCGCCGGAGAGGGGAGGGGGAAATAAGTGCTTCAGGAATTTGAAATAAGGCACAAATTTATTCTCCGCCCGGGCGTTTCCTCCTTGCAAATTGACTCAAAATATGCTAACATTTTGGCAAGCGTTCAGATACCCTGTTCAATATGAGGAAGACAGCTTATGAATGACAGCAAAGCCAAAATAATCGCGCTGGCCGGCAAGGGCGGCGTCGGAAAGACCTCGCTCGCCGCGACAATCGTCCGCGTGCTGACGGAGGACCGGCCGGGAAGCCGCGTCCTCGCCATAGACGCCGACCCCGCCGTGGGCCTCTCGACGGCCCTGGGCGTCACGGTGACGAGCACGCTTGACGACATCCGCCGCGCCGTGGTCAAAAGCGCCGAGGACGGCCGCCCGCGCGAGGCGATTGAAATGCTCAACGAGTCGCGCTTCCGCATCTTCGACGCCATGGTGGAGACGAAGGGCTTCTCCTTCCTCGCCATAGGCCGGCCGGAGAACGAGGGCTGCTTCTGCTCGGTCAACGCCTACCTCAAGGAGGTCGTCAGCATGCTGGCCGGCGACTTCGACTACGTCGTCATAGACGGCGAGGCCGGCGTGGAGCAGATACAGCGCCGCGTCATGGAGAAGGTCAGCCATCTCATACTTATAAGCGACCAGAGCCGCAAGGGCACCCACGTCGCCGAGACGATAAAGGCCGTGGCGGACGAGCTCGTCATGTACGACCGCGTGGGCGCGATAATCAACCGCGTGACGAACCCGGAGCTCAACGAGTTCATCTCAATAGAGGGCGTGGAAATCCTCGCCTTCATCCCCGCCGACACACAGCAAGCGGCGAACGACATCCAGGGCAAGACGGTTTTCGAGCTGCCCGAGGAGAGCAAAGTGCTTTACGGAGTGAGGGAAGCGCTCCGCAAAATAGAGATTCTATAAGAGAGGTGTGAACATTTGAAGGACTTAAAGCATCTTATCTACTTTGAGAACCTGCTTGACAACGCCTACAACGAGCTCGTGCGCAAGGCGCAGGAGGAGGGGATGCTCGCCCTGGGCTACACCTGCTATCACATGCCCGAGGTGCTGCTCAATGTGGACAACTGCTTCTCCGTGCGTATGCGCGCCCCGAATACGGGCAGCATCGACGTGGCCTCGTACTACATGTCGAACTACACCTGCGAGTATTGCCGCGCGCTGCTTGAGAGGGCCATCGAGGGCGGATACAACTTCCTCGACGGGCTCTGCGGCGTCGACGCCTGCGCGCAGATGAACCGCTGCATGGAGAATATCGAGCTTCTCAAGTGCGTTGACAAGCCCAATTTCTTCGTAACCCATGCGGACATACCCTATAAGTACACCGACTATACCCTCGACCACTACGTCGTGCAGATGCAGAACCGCGTCCTGAACACCATGCACGAGAAGCTGGGCGTGGACGTCTCCGACGCGGCCCTCCGCGAGGCCGTCGCGAGGCACAACGAGGTGTGTAAGGTGATGACCGAGATAAGCGAGCTCCGCAAGCTCGACAATCCGCCCGTCACCGGCTATGAATTCCACATCATCAACATGGTGAGCTATGCCTGCCCGCAGAAGCTCATACTGCCCTACCTGCAGGAGACCCTGGACGAGATCAAGTCCCGCAAGCCTGATCCCAAGCCCTGGTACCGCTGCCGCGTCGGCATCGTCGGCAGCGAGGTCGACGACCCGAACCTCACCCGTATGCTCGAGGAGCAGGGCGCGTTCATCTGTTTCGACCGCTTCTGCTTCGGCATGTTCCCCGGCCGCGAGGTCATAGAGCTCAACGACGAGGAGAGCGCCCTGCGCCAGATCTGCCGTCATTACCTCATCACAAGCGAATGCCCGCGCTTCATGAGCAATGAGAAGATTGAGCAGCGCCGCGTCACCGCCGACCGCCTCGCCCGCGAGTTCAACGCCGACGGAATCGTCTACGAGAACGTCAAGTTCTGCGACTTCTGGGGCTTCGAGCGCGCGCTGGCCAGCCACATACAGTATGAAGAATACGGCCACCCCGTGCTCACGATAGACCGGCCCTACAACGCCAAGACGTCGGGCCAGCTCCGCACCCGCTTCCAGGCCTTCGTGGAGTCCCTGGAAATCAAACGCATCCAGCAGGGCAAGGAGGTCAAGTAAGATGCTGAAGAACAACATTAAATGGCTCAAGAAGAACCTGCCCGGCGACCTCAAGATTTGGAAGGAGCTTATCAGCGAGGTCGACATGAAGGACTTCATGGCCAAGCAGAAGAACAAGCTCAAGCTCGACAAGCAGCGCATAAGCGAGGAGTTTCACGACTTCATGGCCCTGCCCGCGAGCGAGAAGTGGGATCGCGTCATAAACGGCGAGCGCCAGCTCGGACGCCTGTACCAGAAGGGCTCCATAGCCTTCAC
>CALXGL010000100.1 GCA_944387825.1 uncultured Oscillospiraceae bacterium
AGACAGTTTCTTCAACATCTGAATGTCCGGCTCTCGTTTGTCCTGTTCCCAATAATTCAATCGGGTAGGTGGGATACCCATAAGCTCGGGAAGCTGCTTCTGTGAATAATCCTTCTTATTGCGAGCATAGACCAACCTCTTACCAAAAGTGTCCATATATAAGCCTCCTTATCAGCATAATAGCGCAAAATGCTAATCAGGTCAACAAGAAAATAAACATCAAGCGAAATATTACCGTTTTGCTATTGACAAATTAGCAAAACGGTAATATTATAATCTTGCAATTATCATAACGCTAATGGAGGTGATATGTATGTATCCTAATCTCAAAGCTGAACAGGCACGGAGAGGGTACAGCAACGGCTATGTCGCCCAAGTACTTGGAATGTCTCGCAGCAACTATGAAACCAAGTGTCGCAATGGACGTTTCCGTGTTAGCGAGGCTCGTGCCCTCTGCCAGATGTTTGACGCAGACTTCGATTATCTGTTCGAACCTGTGGAGGGGAAGGAGGTGGCGATGTGAACGATACACAAGGCCTGGTACTTTTTCTTGTAGGCGCATTGATGTTCATGTCAACGATGGTGGCTGGGATAGCATGGCTGGAACTTGACGGATGGCAGGCGGTAGCCATTGCCCTGCCTGCCATCGTACTTCTGGTGTTATTCGTTATTCTTGCCCTTAGATTTACTTTTGCCTGACAAATCGTCCTGCATGGCTCTCAGAAGCTCATCCCTTAGGCTGTTCAGCTTCAGTGTGTGGGCGGCTTCGTCCGGCTCAAGCGATTCCGGCGAGCGTATCGTTGCAAGAAAGTGCTTCTCAAGAACGGGTCGCGTCCGTTCTGAGGCATACAGACTTGCCCGCGCAAATTTGCCGCTGAATTCGGCCATGTACTCCGGGGTTATAGGTTTTGGAACTACGCTGCCGGCGGCCAGGTATTCGCTGAAGGCGGCTGCCGCGTCGCGGTAGCTTAACTCGATGAGCTTCGTTTTCCTGTTAGAGATGCTGGTAAAGAGCACATTGAAAAAGGCAAACAATCCGGTGACCGCAGCGCCAACAAGAGCAGAGATCAGGGCAATAGTACCATCGGGCATATCAAATTCACTTCCCTTCGCGGGTATTGTAGCATTTCGCGGGGCGGAGGGCAAGGAATAAGCGGCGGCGGCATAGCTTTGAAAGGGAGGTGGGCGCATGGCTGATACTTATCCGATACGGACGCGGGAGGAGACCGCGGACGGGTACATAATCCGCACGGACTACGGTCCGAAGCAGGGGGTCACGGTCGTCACCGTCCACCTTGTGCCGGTGACGGACGCGGAGCGGAAGCGCATCCGCGAGAATATCAACAGGATAATAGCTCCGCACGGCTATAAGCTGGCGGAGTGAGAGGGGCTTACCAATGAAAAAGAGCGAGGACGAAGTTATGCGCGAGTACATAGCCGGAGAGGTGCGCAGCATGCTCGGCGAAACGCGGCCGCGCACCAGGCGGCGCAGCGCGGCGCGGACCGTGGGCAGCGGCGTGCTGCTCATGGCGCTTACGGCGGGGCTGCTCGCACTGGTGCTGATACGGGCCTTCGCGGACGGCGAGCGGCCGGAGGCGGAGCTGCCGGCGGCGTCCTGGACGGAGGTTACGCTCACGGCAATGCGGCCGGCCGCGCCAGCGACGACTCCTGGGCCGGAGCCAGAAAAAGCGCCTGCGCCGGAGACAGACGAGGGGCCTGGCTCGGTGCTTACAAGCCGGTATGCGCCGGTGACGGCGGCAGAGTTTGACCTGATTGCGCGCGTGGTATACGCGGAGAGCAACACGGAGAGCATCGAGGGACAGCAGGCCGTGGCCGAGGTCATACTCAACAGGCGAGCGGCGGGCAACTTCGCGGGCAGCATCTACGACGTGGTCTACGCGCCGGGGCAGTTTTCGACGGCGCCGATGCTGGAGCGGGTGACGCCGAACGTCATCAACTACAGCGCCGTCTGGCTGGCGCTCTACGGCGAGGCGATACTGCCCCTCGACGTGGTGTATTTCTCGCGGGGCGCGGAGAACGGCAACGTCTGGGGGCGCATAGGCGCGCACGTGTTCTGCCGCCAATACGTCTGGGGGTGACACCAATGGCATATCCAGGCTACGACGCTTTCTGCCGCGAGTGCGGCAAACCCATAATTTTCATCCGCACACCTAAGGGCAAGCTCATGCCCTGCGACGCGCAGCCGGTCCCGTATTGGAGGACCAACGAAAGCGGCGTACTCATATATCAGCTGGACGGCAGCTCGATTAAAGCAATGCTGAGCGGCCACGAGTCTGCCTGCACAGGATACGGCTACCGCCCACACTGGGCGAGCTGTACGGAGCGGCGCGAAGGTATGCGCGAAAAAGCGCGAAAAAATCATCTGGCGGAGTATGCCGCCCGACGAACAGAACAGGACGAGCAGCTCCACGCACGACTGGAAAAGCGAAGAGCCGAGGCAGCGAGAAAAGAGGCAAGAGCCGCGGAAAAGTGCGAGAAAGAGCGGCGCCTACGCGAGGCCGAGGCCAGGCAGTTTTCGCTCTTTGGAGAGCAGCCATGAAGCAATGCGACGCACGCTGCATCTACGAATGCGGCTGGTACGATAGTGAGGCGGGCTGCTGCGGCTATAAGCTCAAGACAGATAAATCCCGCGGTGAACTCAGACAGATGCGGAACGGGCGGCTGCGCTATGTATATCCTGACCCCTGCGACAAATTCAAGCCGCGTGAGGGCGTCGCAAGCGTTCCGCACACGCTCAACTTCGAAAGCTCGCCGGTCAAGACCGTTCGGGAAAAGCCGCGCAAGCGAACGCTGCGGGACTATCCGGAGAGGAACGCTCTCTATGAGCGGGGTCTTACGGACAGGGAGATTGCAAACGAGCTGAACGTCAGCATAGACGTTATCCAAAACTGGAGGTATAACCGCGGGATGCCGGCAAACAGCGCAAAGCCGGACTTCTCCGACCGCGAGGAATATTACAGGCAGGGACTTACGGACAGAGAGATTGCCGACAGGGCAGGCGTTACCTGCAACACCATAGTCAACTGGCGCAACAGGCGCGGCTATCCTCCAAACGCAGGACCGCGCAAGAGGATAGAGAAAAAAGAGTTCCCGAGCCGCCGGAAGCTCTACGAGCTGGGGCTGACCGACGAGGCCATTGCCAAAGCGGAAAACTGCTCGCGGGTGACAATCTGCAACTGGCGCCGGCGCAATAATCTGCCGCCGAACAAAAAGAAGGAGGAAGACAAATGACAACTCTCTACATCGACAAGGACAAGCTGTATGCGCTCGCGCAGCAGCTCTATGAGGATGTGCCGCCAAAGGACGAGACGGAATTTGCGGCCTATAAGAACAAGCTCTGCGGCCTGCTCTTCAATATCGGCATAGAGCAGCACACGCTGCTTGTCCAGCCGACGGAGACGGCGGCGATATACCGGGACATGTGGGTATGGCTCGGCGAAGGCGGGGAGCTGCATACCGACGACGCTTCCGGCGCGCTCAGCCTCGAGCAGCTTGAGGCCCTGGGTATGCTCACGCCGCCGGAGCCGGAGACCGGGAACGGGGGCAACGCGGAGCCGGTGACGGATCCGCTGCCTGAGAGCGGGACGGACGAGGCGGCGCCGGAGCCGGAGACGCCCGAGAATGTGGAGGCTGTGGACGATGGTACTGAAGCTGAGGGTTAACAAGCCGAACCTTTACGCCTTCGCGGCGACGCTGCATGAGGACATACCGCCGGAGGACGATACGAGCTTCGTCCGCTTCGCGGAGAACGCGCACGGGTTGCTCTTCGAGCTGGGCGGGTTTTCGCATTCCGTGACGCTCACGGCGACAGAGACCGGCGCGGACTGGATGGATTCCTGGACGTGGTTCACGGGCGGGAAACTGGACATAGACAGCTCTTCCGGCGTACTCACGCCGGAGGAACTCGAAGGATTCGGGATGATGGAGGCGGAGACGGATGATATTGAATCAACAGAGGGCTGAAAACGAGGGCATAGCGGCCGGGATGATATTCCGCGAGGCCGTCAGCCACTGGGGCGAGGAACTGCAGGTCATAAAGGCGCTGGAGGAGCTGGGCGAGCTTCAGACGGCGCTCGCCCGTCTGTTTATCTGCCACACGGGCGGCAAGGGCAACAAGGCGGCTCTTGTCGCCAACGTCTGCGAGGAACTGGCGGACGCCGAGATCATGCTCGCACAGCTCGGCATGATGTTCCCGGACAACTATGACACATACGCCTATAAGCTCCGGCGCCTGGCCGGGATGCTGGACATCGAAGACGTGGCATTGCCGGGAGGCGGCGCCGATGGAGCTTAAGATAAACAAGACTACGCTGCGCAAGCTCGCCAAAGGCTATGAGATCCCGATGCCTGCCTCGAAGGAGTGCCATTTCACGCACTACTCGAACACGGCTGGCTACGGGCTGAGCTATGCGCTGGGAGAGGAGCGGCACCGGGTATATCTCGGCTGGAACTACAAGCACGGCCTTGTACTCCAGCACAACAGCTACGGTGAGAGCAGCGACGGCCGGCCGGTGACGAGGCAGGAGACCTTCTGGCCGAGCGAGGCCGCGCTGCGCGCGGCGGGGATGATGGGATGAGGCGGGAGAAGGTGGAGGATGCAAGCTAAAGAAGTCTGCGAAGACTGCGGAAAAGTATTTATGGCCGGGCCCTATGCTTTCCTGTGTCCGGAATGCAGAAAGAAGCGGTTGAGCGAGTATGCCAAGCGCCGGAAGCTGAATGAACTGGGCATAGCGGCCAGGCGGCGGAAGAAAGAGGAGATGGACACATGATAATCAACGACAGGGCGCTTGCGCGGGTGCTGAAGCGGTCGGGGAAGGCTGGGTTTAAGCTCTGCGTAAACGGAAACGTGATACGCTTGGTGAGCTGGGACTGGGCGGCGCGGCTGCCGCTTCATAGCTCCGGGACGGAGAATAGGCAGACGCTGGCGGCGCTGGTGGAAATGCTGGGCTATCTGCCCGGCGACGGCGAGAGCGGACACGTCTACCGCGACGGCGGGGAGTGGTACTTCCAGGGTATGACCGAGGCCGTATTCGACATCGAATTCAACCAGCTCGAGCGGCGGGAGAGCGGCGACGAGGACTGCCGTGTGCTGCCGGTGCAATCTGGCTTCAGACCGCTTATCTTCACGCAGCGTGGGCTTATGTTCAAGGTCTCGGCGCCGAAGGAACTCAGCGCGGCGCAGTCCGGGACGCGGATGTTCTTCCGGGAGCCGGCTACGCTGGGCTTCCGCGACTACGAGAGCACGCTGTACCTCAGCTGCCAGAGGCCGGAGATCCCGGGGGCAATATGGGCGCAGCTCGAGAAAGTCGACTGGGAGGCGAGCAACGACGAACGAGTTGA
>CALXGL010000101.1 GCA_944387825.1 uncultured Oscillospiraceae bacterium
TCAAGGACAAGAACATCGCTGAGATCACCGACGTGCTCGATATGACCATCCCCGGCGAGGAAGTCACTGTCGGCGACAAGCTCATCGAGGGCTTTGTGAACGACAGCTCCGGCACCAACCCCTACGCCGACGGCAAGACCTACCTGGCCCCCATGTTCTACGCTCCCTGCGGCCTGTTCTACAACAAGGGGCTGTTCGAGGCCAACGACTGGGATGTCCCCACCACCTGGGACGAGATGTGGGCTCTCGGCGATGAGGCTGCCGAGCAGGGCATCTCCCTCTTCACCTATCCTACCACCGGTTACTTTGACGCCTTCTTCTACGCTCTGATGTACGAGGCCGGCGGCGACGACTTCTTCTTCGACGCCACCCACTACGCCGAGGGCATCTGGGACACCGAGGAAGCTCAGGCCTGCTTCGACATCGTTGAGAAGCTCGCCTCCTACACCAACCCCATCACTCCCGCCCAGGCCAATGACGCCGACTTCACCATGAACCAGCAGCTCGTCCTCGACAACGAGGCTCTGTTCATGCCCAACGGCACCTGGATTGTCAGCGAGATGGCCGAGGCTCCGCGCGCCGACGGCTTCGAGTGGGGCATGACTGCTCTGCCCGCCATCGAAGAGGGCGGCGACCGCTACAGCTACACCTTCTTCGAGCAGGCCTGGATCCCGGCCGGCGCCAGCAACATCGCCGACGCTAAGACCTTCCTCGCCTTCCTGTACAGCGACACTGCTGCCGACATCTTCGCCAAGGGCGGCGGCGTGCAGCCCATCACCGGCGTTGTCGATAAGCTCACCGGCGACAATCAGATTTTCTACGGCATCTATGACGACGGCGCCAAGGCAGCTATCGGCTCCTTCGCCTCCTACACTTCCGTTGCCGGCCTCGGCACCGTCCGCGAGGTATTCTTCGATCCCGTGAACAGCCTCGTATCCGGCACCATGACCCGCGACCAGTGGGTTGACAGCATCAAGACTGCCAGCGACACCATGCGCGCCAACCTCAGCTGAGACAGGCGTACATAATCCAGACATCTGGGGGACGTTGAGCGTTCGCTCATCGTCCCCCGTTCCAAATGCCGGATTTGTCAAAAGAGCCGCAATGTAATTTACAGATATCGCTCGGAAAGGAGCTGAGCATGTGAAAAGCAATAAACGCCGCACCGGATTCCTCATCCTGTGCGTGGCGCCGGCCACAATACTGTTTTTCATCTTCATGATTGTGCCGACCCTCAACGTCTTCCGCATGTCCCTGTATGAGAGGGGCGCCTATTCGCCGACAGAGACCTTCGTCGCCTTCAACAACTTCAAGGTTCTGTTTTCCGACACGAAGTTTATCCAGGCGATGCAGAACACGATTCTGCTCATCGTCGTGGTTACTATCATCACTTTCGCCCTGGCGCTGGTTTTTGCCGGTATCCTAACCAGAGAGAAGATTAAGGGCAGCAACTTCTTCCGCGTTATTTTCTACATACCCAACATCCTCTCCGTGGTCGTCATCTCCGGTATCTTCTCCGCCATCTACAAGCCGGACAACGGCCTGCTCAACAGCATCATCGGCCTGTTTACCGACCTGACCAACCCGATACTGTGGAAGGGCGAGAGCCTGGTTATGGTAAGCCTTATCATAGCTATGATATGGCAGGCCGTGGGCTATTACATGGTTATGTATATGGCCTCCATGGCGGCCGTGCCGCTGGACATTTATGAGAGCGCGTCCATTGACGGCGCCGGCCGTATGCGCCAGTTCTTCCAGATAACCATTCCGCTTATCTGGACGAATATCCGCACCACTCTGACCTTCTTCATTATCTCCACCATAAATATGGCCTTCCTGTTTGTAAAGGCGATGACCTCCGGCGGACCCAACGGCGCGAGCGAGGTGGCCCTTTCGTACATGTACGGGCAGAAGGACGCCGGCCTCTACGGCTATTCCATGGCCATCGGCGTTGTAATCTTCCTGTTCTCCTTCCTGCTTTCCGCCCTGGTCAACCGCGCAACCAAGCGCGAGCCTCTGCAGTTCTAATGGAGGTGTGAGTCATGCTTAAAACCAAATCAGCGGGCGACAGGGTATATAAGTTCTTTATATACGTTGTCCTTATCGCCATGGCCATCTCCATTATAGTGCCTGTGGCCTGGGTATTTATGGCCTCCATTAAGGAGAACGTCGAGTTCTACGAGAATCCCTGGGCCCTGCCCATGGGTTTCTACTGGCAGAACTTCGTAGACGCGTGGCAGAAAGCCAGCATGGGCAGCTACATGCTCAACTCCGTGATAGTTACGGCGCTTTCGCTGATAATACTGATAGTCGTTGCGCTGCCCGCGGCCTACTGCCTCTCGCGCTTCAAGTTCAAGAGCCGCAATTTCCTCAACGTCTGCTTTATGGCGGGACTCTTTATCAACGTGAACTACATCGTCGTCCCGATTTTCCTGATGCTGCGCGACGGCGACACCTGGCTGACCCGCGTGTTTGGCGACGGGTTCCTGCTCAACAACGTCTTCATTCTGGCTGTTGTGTACGCCGCTACGGCGCTGCCCTTCACGATTTATCTGCTGAGCGGCTACTTCGCCACGCTGCCGCACGACTTTGAGGAGGCCGCCTACATAGACGGCGCGGGCTACAGCACCACCATGGTGAAGATAATCTTCCCCATGGCCCAGCCTTCGATTATAACGATAATTCTCTTCAACTTCCTCTCCTTCTGGAACGAGTATATCATCTCTCTCACGCTGCTCAGCAGCGCGAACGGCCCCAAGACACTGCCTGTCGGTCTGCTTAATCTGATGCAGGCGCAGCAGTCTGCGGCACAGTACGGCATCATGTATGCCGGCCTTGTCATGGTCATGCTGCCCACGCTTATCCTCTACATCTGCGTGCAGAAGAAGCTCATCCAGGGCATGACAGTCGGCGGCCTGAAAGGTTAAGGTGAGAGCATGAATTTCTGGAAAGAACATGTCGCTCTGCGCGTAATACTTATCGCAGCGCTGTTCATAGCCGGCCTGGCGCTTGTCATAGGCGGCTGGACCATTACCGGGCAGATGAAGGGCCTTGTCATAATGCTTGTAGGCCTGGCCCTCCTGATAGTGGCGCTTGCACTTTACAACAAGCCCTTTCAGGATAAACGCTGAAGGGCGGGAGGATAATATCTCATGAGCGAAAACCATGTTAAAACGGGACGGGTTACCATCCCTACAGACGTGGACGTAGTCCCCGAAACCATAGAACTGCTGAAGCGCTGGGGCGCGGACGCGATACGTGACTGCGACGGCACCGACTACCCGGAGGAACTCAAGAGCGTAGACGCCAAGGTCTACTCCACATACTACACCACGCGCAAGGACAACGCCTGGGCGAAGGCCAACCCCGACGAGGTGCAGCAGTGCTATATCTCCACCGGCTTCCGCACGGCCACGGGCGGCCCGCTCGCAATCGAGCTCATGAACGGCATCAGCCGCGAGCTGCTCGAGGTAAACACCCGCGACGATATAAAGCGCTGGTGGGAGGTCATGGACCGCACGACAGGCGAACCCCTGCCGCCGGACTCCTGGCGCTGGGACGAGGGAACGGGCTCCGTCATAATCGACGAGCCTGCCGGTTTCCACGACTACTCTGTGAGCTTCCTCGCCTACCTTATATGGGACCCGGTACACATGTACAACGCCGTCACCAATGGCTGGACTAACTTCGAGCACCAGATAACCTTCGACGTGCGCCAGCCCAAGACGCACAAGTTCACCATGGAGCGCCTGCGCCGCTTCATAGCGGAGCACCCCTATGTGGACGTGATACGCTACACCACCTTCTTCCACCAGTTCACGCTTATCTTCGACGAACTCAAGCGCGAGAAGTACGTAGACTGGTACGGCTACTCGGCCAGCGTCAGCCCCTATATACTCGAGCAGTTTGAACGTGAGGTCGGATATAAGTTCCGGCCTGAGTTCATCATCGACCAGGGCTATTATAACAACCAGTACCGTGTGCCGAGCAGGGAGTACAAGGACTTTATGGCCTTCCAGCGCCGAGAGGTGGCCGCTCTCGCCAAAGAGATGGTGGATATAACCCACGAGCTGGGCAAGGAGGCGATGATGTTCCTCGGCGACCACTGGATTGGCACCGAGCCATACCTGGACGAGTTCAAGAGCATCGGCCTTGACGCCGTCGTCGGCAGCGTCGGCAACGGCTCCACGCTCCGCCTCATCAGCGACATACCCGGAGTCAAATACACCGAGGGGCGCTTCCTGCCCTATTTCTTCCCAGACACCTTCCACCCCGGCGGAGACCCCGTGCGCGAGGCGAAGGAAAACTGGGTCACTGCGCGCCGCGCCATACTGCGCAAACCGATAGACCGTATTGGCTACGGCGGCTACCTCAAGCTGGCCTGCGAGTTCCCCGAGTTCATAGACTACGTGCAGAGCGTCTGCGAGGAGTTCCGCGAGCTCTATGAGAACATCCGCGGCACCACGCCCTTCTGCTTCAAGACCGTGGCCGTGCTCAACTCCTGGGGCAGGGCGCGCTCCTGGGGCTGCCACATGGTGCACCACGCCCTCTACCAGAAGCAGAACTACTCTTACGCCGGCGTGATAGAGGCGCTCTCCGGCGCGCACATCGACGTGAAGTTCCTGAGCTTCGACGACAATAAGGCTGACCCGCACTGCCTCGACGGCGTGGACGTAATAATAAACGTCGGCGACGGCGACACCGCCCACACGGGCGGCGTCTGGTGGGAGGACCCCGACATCTCCAGCGCCGTCAAGCGCTTTGTATATGACGGCGGCGGCCTCATCGGCGTCGGCGAGCCCAGCGGGCATCAGTACCAGGGCCGCTATATCCAGCTCGCCCAGGTGCTGGGTGTGGAGAAGGAAACCGGCTTCACGCTTGGCTATGACAAGTACAACTGGGACGAGCACCACGGCCACTTCATCCTTGCCGACTGCGGCGGCGAGCCCGACTTCGGAGAGGGCAAGAAGGGCATGTACGCCATTGAAGGCGCCGAGATCCTTGTCCAGCATGACAGGGAAGTGCAGATGGCCGTCAACAGCTGCGGCGCCGGGCGCGCTGTCTATATCTCCGGCCTGCCCTACAGCTTTTCCAACAGCCGCGTGCTGCACCGCGCCATACTCTGGAGCAGTCACGGAGAGGAGGAGCTCAGGACCTGGTTCAGCTCCAACTTCAACGTTGAAGTACACGCCTACCCGAAAAACGGCAAGTACTGTGTGGTCAACAACACCTACGAGCCGCAGAGCACCACGGTCTATCGCGGCGACGGCAGCTCCTTTGAGCTGGACCTGTCCGCCAACGAGATTCGCTGGTACGAGCTGTAAATACAATCACCACGGCCCGGGCGGATAAACGCCCGGGCTTTTGAAACGGAGGACTGATTATGGCAAATTCACCGGAGGTGAACGCGGCGGTTGCCAAGCTCGCAGCCTATGCCCTGCGCCGCGGGCTCATTGCCGAGTGTGAATATACCTGGGCGGTAAACAGCATTCTCGATGTGCTCAGGCTGGACGGCTGGGAGGACCCGGGCCGCTGGACGGGCGAGGTAGACCTGGCCGGGGTGCTCGACACCCTTCTCGACGACGCCCACGCGCGCGGCGTTCTCGCGGAGGACTCCGTCGTCTACCGCGACCTCATGGACAGCGAGCTCATGGGCCGCCTCACGCCGCGCCCGGCGCAGGTTATCGAGCGCTTCAACGCCCTGTATAAGGAGAGCCCCGAGGCCGCTACGGACTGGTACTACGCGTTCAGCCAGGATACGAACTACATCCGCCGCGACCGCATAGCCAGGGATATGCAATGGAAGACGCAGACCGAGTACGGTGAGCTGGATATTACGATAAACCTCTCAAAGCCCGAGAAGGACCCCAAGGCCATCGCTGCGGCGCGCAGCCTGCCAGCCAGCGACTACCCGCGCTGCCAGCTCTGCGCTGAGAATGAGGGCTACGCAGGCCGCGTCAACCACCCCGCACGGCAGAATCACCGCATTATCCCCATCACGATTGCCGGCAAGCCCTGGTATCTGCAGTACTCGCCGTACGTCTACTACAACGAGCACTGCATCTGCCTCAACCGCGAGCACACGCCCATGAAGATTGACCGCGACTGCTTTGCCAAGCTGCTAGACTTTGTCAGGCAGTTCCCGCACTACTTCGTCGGCTCCAACGCGGATTTGCCCATCGTCGGCGGCAGCATACTCGCCCACGACCATTTCCAGGGCGGACGCTACACCTTTGCCATGGAGCGCGCGGAGGTGGAGACGCCCTTTGTGTTCCCGGGCTTTGAGGATGTAAAGGCCGGCATAGTCAAGTGGCCGATGAGCGTCGTGCGCATCTCCTGCCCGGACAGCGCACGGCTTGTAGAGCTCGCCGACAGGATTCTCGGCAGCTGGCGCGCCTACACGGATGAGAGCGTGGTTATTTACGCCGAGACCGAGGGCGTGCCTCACAACACCATAACGCCGATAGCCCGCGTGCGCGGCGGCGTACCCGAGCTCGACCTCGTGCTGCGCAACAACCTCACAACTCCGGAGCACCCGCTGGGCCTCTATCACCCTCACGCCGAGCTGCACCACATCAAGAAGGAGAACATCGGCCTCATAGAGGTCATGGGCCTCGCAGTGCTGCCTGCGAGGCTGAAGACAGAGCTCGCCGCAGTCGCCGAGAGCCTTGTGAGCGGCGCCGACCTGCGGGCCGGCGAGCTCACGGCAAAGCACGCCGACTGGGCGGAGGGCTTCCGCGGCAGGTACGAGATAACGGCGGAAAACGCCGCCGACGTAGTGAAGAGGGAGACCGGCCTCGTCTTCGCCCGCGTACTCGAACACGCCGGAGTGTACAAGCGCACGCCGGAGGGCAAGAGCGCGTTCCTGCGCTTCCTTGAAGCGGTGAGATAAAGAAAAACGCCCGCCGGAGGGCGGGCGTTTTGCCTGTGCGCTTCGTCAGTTGATTTCCGGAAGCGATGCGGCGGCGACAGACTGGCCGACGCGGCGGGCCTTTTCGTCGGGCAGCGTGGGGATAATCTCCTTTGCGGCCTCGGGATACTCGTCCGCGAGCACCTGCCTGCAGGTTTCGAGAATAATGTCCCCGCCACGGCCGGACATGACGCGGCCCAGCAGCAGCACGTGCCGGAGGCCGTAGAAGCCGTGGTAGAAAGCCAGCGTGTGCCCAAGGTAAACGCCTATGGAGCGGTAGACCTTTGCGGCGCGTTCGTCTCCGGCCTCCATAAGCGCCTGAACGGCTTTGAGCTTCTGCGCCGGAGCATCGGTCTCGTTGAGCTCTATTCCCGCGCGGGGGGCGAGCTTGATGACCCCGTCCTGCGAGAAATATTTGACGCCGCAGCCTATGTCGCTGGACCACTCGTCGGCCATGGCCTCGGGATTGGCGTCCACGGGCGCAAAGGCAAGCTCGTTGAGCCAGCCGGTGACGTTGCCGTTTTCATCGACATAGCCTACCGCCTCGCTGGTGCCCATGGCTATGCCGAGAATGTTGTTCTCGCCGAGGCTCATGGCGCCCGCAAGGGCCGAGACGTCGCCGTCGTTGGCCACGACAACGGGTACGTCGCCGAAAGTATCGCGGACCGCTCGGATATATATGTCCTTGACCTTGGCGTTGAAGAGCTCCTTTGGCACCTTGAGAAAGAGAGAGGCGACCATGGTGCGGTTGTCTATGTATATGCCGGCGCTGGAGACGCCCACGGCGTCGACGCGCGGCATGTGCTCCGCGGCGCTCCTGAGTGCGGAGACTATGCCATCGTAGTGGTAGTCGGGGTCCTCCGTGACCTTGGGATACCAGACCACCTCTTCGGAAAATACGCTCTCGCCGTTTATAACGGCGCTAACCTTGCGGTCGCTTCCGCCGGCGTCAAAACCGATGCGGCAGCCGTCGAGATGGCGGCCTATGGCCTGCGGGTTGCTGTACTCGGCGGGCACTTCGCCGCATTTGACGACCTCAAAGGGGCGCTCATATACGTTGGCCATAAAATCGGCGTCAAATTCACGGCTTCCGCCGGCGCGATAGGCTGCGCTTATGGCCTCGTAAACAGAGTCGCTTCCGGAGATATAGACACGGAAACCGCCCTTGCTCCAGAGCAGGAACTTCACTATGCGGTCTGCGTAATAACGGTCCGCCTGCGCATACTCCTCCGTACCGTGGATAAATGTTTTGTAGACGGCAATCTCGCCCCCGGACCGCTCGACGGCTATATCCAGCGGCTGCTTTGCATCTTTGAGAAAAGACGCAAAGAATTTGCCGAGAGGGATGAAGCCCGGGTCAAGCTCCGGTACGTTTTTTACCTCTACTTCAATGTTGAAAAACTTCATGATAAAGCGTCCTCCTTTGTGCCGGAAATACACTGTATACGCTAACAATAGACTATCAGTTTTTTTGTGTCTGTCAAGGGATTTTTACATTTTTCAGCGTGTTTTCCGGCGCGGGCAAATTCTCTTGACTCACGGAGCGCACAAGGGTATGATGGACGTGCCGGCAGAGCATATCTGCCATGTCGAATCTGCATAGATTTTTAATTAAAGGGGATATCATATATGAGAATCATCGAATGCGCGGACTACAAAAGCATGAGCCGCCGCGCCGCCGGAATAATAGCCGCGCAGGTCGTGCTTAAACCGGAATGCGTGCTCGGTCTGGCCACCGGTTCAACGCCGGTCGGAGCCTACGGCGAGCTTGTAAAATGGTGCGGACAGGGGGACCTGAGCTTCGCCGGAGTGCGCAGCGTCAATCTGGACGAATACCTCGGCCTTGCGCCTACGCATGAGCAGAGCTACCGCCGCTTCATGCAGGAAAACCTGTTCGACCACATAGACATAGTGCCGGAAAACACCCATGTCCTAAACGGGCTGGCTGAGAATCCCGAGACAGAATGCGCCCAATACGATGAGCTCATAGCCTCGCTGGGCGGCATAGACCTTCAGCTGCTGGGTATGGGACACAACGGGCACATAGCTTTCAACGAGCCGGGCGACGATTTCGGCCTGGGCACGCATGTCGTAAGCCTGAGCGAGCGCACAATAGACGCGAATCAGCGCTTCTTTGCAAGCCGTGACGAGGTGCCCCGCCATGCGCTGAGCATGGGCATAAAAAGCATTATGGGGGCCAGAAAGATACTGGTCGTGGTTTCCGGCGCGGACAAGGCCGACGCGCTCTGCAGGGCCGTATCCGGTCCCGTAACGAATGAGGTGCCGGCAAGCGTGCTGCAGCTGCATCCCGACGTCACCATTGTTGCGGACAGTGCGGCGCTCTCTGTGCTGAAAGCTGGTGAGTCCAGATGAAAATCATTGGCGGACAGGTATTCGACCTCGAGCGCGGCTTCGTAAACCGTGAACTGTATACCGACGGGAGGCTTATAGCCACGTCCAGCGGAGATGGGGAGACCTATGATGCGGGCGGCTGCTATGTGATTCCCGGACTTACGGATTTGCACTTCCATGGCTGTATGGGCAGGGACTTTTCCGACGGAGACGCCGAGGGCCTTGAGATTATGGCCAAATATGAGCTGAGCCGGGGCGTTACACAGATTTGCCCTGCCGGCATGACGCTGCTTGAGGAGCAGCTCATAAAGGTCTGCAGCACGGCTGCAGACCACCGCGACGCACACAAAGCGGGCGCTGAACTCGTAGGCATCAATCTGGAGGGACCGTTCCTTTCAATGGCCAAGAAAGGCGCGCAAAACGGCGCATGGCTGCATAAACCTGACGCAGCTATGTTCCGCAGGCTTGCAGACGCCGGACGGGGGCTTGTCAAGCTGGTCTCCGTGGCGCCAGAAGAGCCCGGAGCCATGGAGTTTATAGACGAGGTGGAGGGCGAGGTCACGGTTTCAATCGCGCATACGACCGCAGACTATGACACCGCAATGGAGGCCTGCCGCCGCGGAGCGAGGGAGGCTACGCACCTCTTCAACGCCATGCCGCCGTTCACGCACCGTGCGCCCGGCGTTGTCGGCGCCGCTTTTGACTCGCCTCAGGTGAACGTGGAGCTTATCTGCGACGGCGTTCACATACATCAGAGCGTTATCCGCGCGGTGTTTAAGCTTTTCGGAGCGGAGCGCGTTGTGCTTATATCGGATACAATGCGCGCAGCAGGCATGCCGGACGGCGACTACACGCTCGGCGGGCAGGCTGTGAGAGTCAAGGGGAAATACGCGACGCTTGAGGACGGTACGCTGGCGGGCTCGGTCACCGATTTGATGAGCTGCATGAAGACTGCCGTAAGCTTCGGAATACCTCTGCACGACGCCGTCCGCGCCGCCGCCGTAAACCCGGCGCGTGTTCTCGGCATATCCCAGCGCTACGGCACCCTTGACCCCGGCAAGCTTGCCAACATAGTGGTCCTCGACAGCGACCTGAACGTAAAAGCCGTATTCTTCAAAGGCCGCCCCATCGGGTGATTTATGGGCTCATAATAAAATACAGCGGCTCGGCAGAAGCCTGAGCCGCTGTATTTTATTATTCTACTTATTTACCGACAATAACCTTTACGCCGGCTTTAGTTATAAAGTCAACGTATTCCTGATTAGTGCCGCTATCTGTAACGATATAATCCATTTCCTTAAAAGAAGCTACGGAATCCGTATATACGTCAGTACCTATTTTATCGTGATCACACATAATAATTGTCTCTTTTGCCTGCATTAGAACAATATGCTCCAAATGTGAAATAAATGAGTCTCCTGATACGGCGCCATAGTCAAGTGAAAGCTTATCTGCGCCGACGATAGCTTTGTCAAAACGTGTTTTCAGGAAAAAGTCCTCTGCTTCATGGCCGTTGAGTGTACCTTTTTCGTGGTTTAAAGTGCCGCCGCACATTCTGACATTTATATGAGGATAATTGCTCAGTTCATCAGCAATCCAGACGGAGTTCGTAACGACAGTAAGTCTGCTGAACTCATGGAGAAATGTGGACAGCAGATATGTGGTACTTCCGCCGCAAATTCCTATGATATCTCCCTCGTTTATAAGCTCTTTGACAGCCTTACATATGGAGATTTTCTCTGCGTAATTCTTACGGCAAGAGATCTCCTTGCTGCGTACGCCGGAGGAGGCAGCCGGGCTGTCAGGACCTGCATTATTATTACCCGGTGCTGACAAACTTGAGGCGCCGCCACGAGACCTTTCAATGAGACCTCTTTTGCTCATGCTGTTGAGCTGGGTACGTGCCGAGGAAGAAGAAATGTCAAACATGGAGCATACTTGTTCAACCGATATAAAGCCGTTTCTATCAACAAATTCCAGTATTCTTTTTTCGCGTTCAGCCAAATAAGTCTTAGTCCTTCTCATTTTCAGCACCATAAGGAAAAATTATTGTGAACCTATGCTTCTGTGCGCTTGATTAAATACAGTTTACATCATAACAGAAAAACTGTCAATAAAAACAAACGTTATATCGGAAATGAGCGATTAATTCAAAACAGTTTTCCGTTCCACCCCCAGTCGGGACATTCAATGAACGTTACATAAATTGACTTAATATCTATATTTGTAATTTCATACATGGAGCTGCAGAGATCAGAAGCAAGCAAATTGCAGCAATCTCTGTCAGGCTGCCGCAGAGATCTTAAAGTTATCATGGCAGCTGGTGAGGTTTCATCAGTAAAATACAGCGTCTGCTCATCGTCAATTCGCAGCATTATCCATCGTTCGTCCTTGCCTGTTCTGGCATTTAAAATGCGTTTAAAGCTATTATATATTTGCCTTGACTGTTCAGAGCTTAGCTTTTTATTTGTACATACTTCAAAGAAAGGCATAACCGCGCGGTTTGTTCCGCTCCCTCCTAATATACAGTATTTTTATGGCCGGTGATGAATAGCACCGGCCATTTTTTGTTTTGCTCAGCCTCTGGGGTACTTCTGCTCTATATAATTTGCGACGATTTCCAAATTGGCCCTGAAATCGCCGTCCGGATTGTACTTCCTGTTAATAAGTGCGCTGCCCATAGTGAATTTAGCTATGCCAAGATCAAACATCATATCAATCTTTTCAAACGAATCCACACTTCCGGCTATGAATATGGGCGTGTCCGGGAATTCTTTCAGTATCCTGGCCAAGAGTGCATGGCTGTCCTGATAGTACCTGAATACTGGAATAGTTATGCCATCTACGCCCTTCTCACTCAATAGATATTTGCCTTCGTCGACAATCTCGTCCGGGGTTCCCATAAGCACACCATGCTGCCCGTTATATACGCAGCCGGGCTTGCCAAGAGTAGGGCAGAACTTTATGCCCAGAGATTTGAGAGTAGCATGGAGGTCTGCATCATATTTCATACCCATACCGTAATCAAAACCGGCGAGTCCTGCAAGACGCTCTCCGCGCTGGTATGCAGGTTTGTTGCGTTCTATTACTTCATAGAATGTGGTTTTGCCATTTTCCTTCATGTACTTTATCAGACGCACAACTTCATCGTCTGAAATGTTTGCACTTTTAAACCCCCAGTCGAATACAGGAAGATCCTTTGCGCTGTCGAATAGCTCGTATGCATTAGGTACAGTTACGTCGTTGCATGTCAGCATTACCATGAGTTCTGTGCGTGTTTTCATAATTATATTCTCCTTTTTAATAATCTGCGATATCCTCAGAGTTCACGATATCTGTCAAAAAGTTTGCAGGAATTAAAGAATAGCTCTCTATAGAAACCATACATATCATCGTAAAGCTGCTTGTTGGCTGGATTGGGTTCATAGGAGTCGCCGAATTCAATAAACTTGTCGCAGGCCTCCTTGTAGCTGGCAAAATTGCCCTGCGCTATACCGGCAAGCATGGCCGCGCCTAGAGGCGTAGAGTCACTGTTTTTAAGTGTCTTAATGCGTTTGCCAACCATGTCCGCCTTAATCTGCATCCAGATACGAGAGTTTATCCCACCGCCGCTGGCAATTATTTCACCTGAACTCATATTCATTTTCTCCAGGCTCTCTATGCTGTCTCTGAAGCCATATGCGCATCCCTCGAATACTGAGCGAGATAAATGCGAAAAGTCATGACTCATAGTCAGACCGAAGAAGATGCCTCGGCCATAGCCGTGAGGTAGTGGAGATGTCGCACCGCTCAGCCCGGAGAAGAAGACAAGCCCATTCGAACCGGGAGGCGCCTTTTCGGCAGCGGCGTTGATTTCGTCGAAACCGCAGCGCGCCAGATTGTCTTTGTACCATCGGACGGCAGCACCGGAGATAAGGGCGCCCTGTTCGATCTGCCATATTCCGGGTATAACATGCAGATGAGTACGCAGAAGCCGTATTTTATCAAAGTCCACATGATCTGATGCGCCGGCAATTATTTCTGCCGTGCCCATTACATTCAGTATGTCGCCCGGAGTTATAAGCCCGGAACCAAGGCTGGCAACGCTTTGATCGGCTCCCCCAACAACAACTTTGGTTGTTCTGTCCAGCCCTAACTGCTCCGCCACCTCGGGTTTAAGCGTTCCGGCGACATCAGCGGCAGGACGGATTTTTGGAAGCTTCTCCATATCAATACCGAATAGATCGCACATGCGCTTGGACCACGTAAGCGTTGTGGAATCCAAGAGTCCGTATATGCCGGCGTGAGAGTAATCGGTTACTATTTCACCTGTAAGGTAATAAACCATAAATTCACCGGGCTGAAGGAACGTCATGGCTTTGTCGTATATTTCGGGCATACGCTCCCTAAACCAGGCTATTTTCGCAGCGGCCAAAGATGCGGATATTGGCGCTCCTACAAGCTCATATACTTCGTCCGGATCGATTTGATGAGTTATCACATCGCATTGTTCTTCGGCTCTTCTATCGAGCCATAACAGTGATTTGTGAAGAGGAACGCCGTCAGACGAGATAGGTACAATACCTCCGCACTGACTGGCCAGGCCAATGCATCCGATATCGATTGCGTTGATTCCACTTATTTTCTTTACTTCTGATATGACATTTGTCAGTGCGTCTATCCATGCATTTACGTCCTGCTCACACCAGTTTGGCTTCGGAAAGTCTGGAAGGTATCCCTGGCTTGCATGAGCGACAAGATTGCCATCAGGGTCATACAAAATACCTTTCATACTTTGAGTGCCAAGATCAATTCCCAAAAAATATTTCATAATATACTCCCTTCCGTTAATTTAAAAAGGCTAATAACGATTATAAATATGAGCGAATAAAATGTCAATACTGACAATATACAATAATAACAGCTGTAATTTAGCGATATCGTCAGATAAATAAATAATAAACGATAATATTTCTAAGGTAATTCATCATAATGCCAAAATGACGAGAAATACAATTGTAAAATACGCCGAATTATTAAAAATAACTTGAAATAATCAAGTGCATCCTTTATTATCGACAATATAAAGCGCGCATATTTCGATTTATCCGTTTGAGTAGCAGGGCGATTGACGGATAATGTACCAAATGGAGGGGATAGGATTGATAGCAGCGGAAATTTGCGATTCTATCAAAACGGCGTACCCATTAATCGACAGCAAATATGACGGGACACGAGGAATAGTTACGCTGCACGGTAAATGCCCAGACTGGAACACAGTGGTGGAGATCGGACACTTCGCTGCGTCGCTGCCCGGGGTATACAGCGTAGTAAACGATTTGAGCGTCGACGGAGAAATACCTTTCGCGAGGGATTATTCCCGGGTAAAGGCGGCTGGTGAAGAGATAGGGATTATAGGAGAGTGCGATGTAGTTATTGTTGGCGCCGGAATAACAGGCTGCGGAATTGCCAGGGAACTTTCAAAATATAATTTGAGCATTATTGTTGCGGAATGTTCCGACGACGTGGGAGCGGGAGCGACGAAAGCTAATAATGGTGACATCCATTCCGGATATCTTGAAAAGCCCGGTACTATGAAGGCCAAGCTAAACGTACGTGGCAACGAACTGTATAAGATATGGGCGGAAGAACTTGGCTTTGAAATACACAGGGACGGAAACATAGTTGTGATTGATTCCGAAGAGTTTTTGCCGCAGCTAAAAGCGTCCCAGGCCAATGCGATGGCCAATGGGGTGGAATCCCACATGCTCAATCGTGAGGAGACGCTTAAGCTGGAGCCCAGCCTGCTTGAAAACGGCATTGACCCTGTTGCAAGTCTGTATATGCCGTCAACGGCCGTTGTAGATCCATGGCAGGTGGCAATAGCGCTTGCAGAAAATGCAGCAGAAAACGGCGTAAAATTTATGC
>CALXGL010000102.1 GCA_944387825.1 uncultured Oscillospiraceae bacterium
GCCGGAGATGACCTTGAAGAGGCTGAACTTGCCGAACTGGTCGCTGAGGGTCTTGTAGACGATGGCGCGGGTGGGGCCGTTCTCATTGACGGGCTCGCCTCCCTCGCGCGGGGCGGGGAAGAAGTTCTTGACGGCGTCGAGCAGCTCGAAGGTGCCGAGGCCGGAGGCGGCCGCGCCGCAGAAGACGGGGACTATCTCGCCCTCGGCGATGCCGCCGGCCAGGGCGCCGTAAATCTCGTCGCTGGAGAGCTCCATGGTCTCGAGGTACTTGTCCATGAGCTCCTCGCTGGTGCCGGCGGCGTTCTCGGCTATCTCATTGTAGAGCTCCTCGACGCGGTCTGCCATGGAGTCGGGGATGGGGCACTCGCTGCGCTTGGCGCCGTTGAACTTATAGGCCTTGCGGGCGACTATGTCCACGATGCCCACGGGCTTGCCGCCCTCGACTATGGGCGCGGCCATGGGGCTCAGGCTGGGACCGAACTTCTCGCGCAGGGCGGAGAGGGCGGTGAAGTAATCGGCGTGCTCCTCGTCTATCTTGGAGATGTAGACGGCCTTGGGCAGATTGGCGTCGGAAAGGGCCTTCCAGGCCTTCTCGGCGCCGACGTTGACGCCGTCCTTGGCGGAGACGCAGACAATGCCGATATCGGCGACGCGCAGGGCCTCGACGACCTCGCCGGCGAAGTCGAAGTAGCCCGGGGTGTCGAGGATGTTAATCTTGGTTTTCTGATAGTCCACGTACATCGAGCTGGTGGAGATGCTTATCTGACGGCGAACCTCCTCCGCGTCGAAGTCGGAGACGCTGTTGCCCGCGGCGGTGCTGCCCATGCGGTCTACAGCGCCGGTCAGGAACAGCATGCTCTCGGCGAGGGTGCTCTTGCCGTTGCCGCCGTGACCGAGCAGGGCGATGTTGCGGATGTCTTTCGTTGCGTAGCTCATGTGTTGGTTCCACTCCTTCTTATATTCAAAAGCTGGCATTTCCTCAAAAAATTAACCAACTAATTATATAATACTTCGGGCAGTTTGGCAATAGCCAAATCGGCGCCATTTCTATCTTTAAGCATTTATGCGCCCGGCTGCGCGCAAAACACTTTTTGGCAGGGCCGTGCTGCCGCCGGATTCGCCCCCGGCTCAAATTTTCCCGTAGGAAAAAGCGTCCCAGCTGCGGTGCATATAGGTCTCAAGGGCTATTGGCGTGCCGATATACTTTTCGTCGCGTCCGTCCACCAGGAATTCCTCCAGGAATTTGCGGCGGCCTGTGGTATGCACGACAGGTACGCCGCAGCGGTCGGAGGTCTCGCGCAGGATGTCATAGCCCTGCCGCAAATCGTCGGCGCTTGCGTAATTCAGCAGGTTGGAGTTGTTTACGAAGCCCGTAACCCTCGCGCGGGCAAATTCTTCGAGCTCTCCCTTGAGCTTGAGTATTTTATCCGGGCTCTCGGACATGGGCCTGAAGACGTTGACTATGTCGTAAACCTCAACGCTCCCCTCCGGCTGGCGGGCAAAGTCCTCATGATAGCGGGCCAGCGAGAGCGCGCCCGCCTGGTCTCCGCCCACGTCGAATATTACGAGATCCCAGTCCCTGTCAAAGGCCGAGGCCACGGCCGCCGGCATGTTCGTCTGAGTAAGGCCCTTGCCGACGAAGGTCGGCGAAACCACGTCTATGTTCCTCTCCGTCAGCATCTGAATATGGTCGGACATGCGGAAGTAGTCGTTTATCCGGTCCAGGTCCACCACGAGCGTCCGTTTTCCCCCGGCGGCGGACTGCGAGGCCATATTCAGCGCAATCTCGGTTTTTCCGGAGCAGTAATTCCCTATCAGTATTATTATCTTTTTCATTGAGACGCCTCCATGCGTTTTTTAAAATTATATACGCCCCGGCGCCGGATGTAAAGCCGCAGTCTGTTCATGACAGGTTCATGTTTGCCGGCTATAATTGCCGCCGTCTGGAGGTGTAACAATGATACGCAAAGCCCTCTCGCTGCTGCTTTCGCTCTGCATGCTCGCCGTCCTGGCCGGCTGCGGCGGCGATGTGCAGCCGGAAAGCTCGCTGCCCGCGCCCGACGCGGCCGCCCCCACACCCACTCCCGAACCCACGCCCCGCCCCAGTGAAAGCGGCCTCGTGCTGGCCGTCGTCTACCCCGATGAGACCGTGGACGCGCTGCTGGAGCTCTGCGCCTCGCGGGGCATAGAGATGACTGTGCGTGAATACGGCTCAATCGGCGAGCTGCTCGCCGACGCGGCCGGCGGCTTCCCGCCCGACATGTTTTTCCTGCCGGCCCTGGGCGAATACGCCGGCCGCATCGCGGCCCTGTGCAGGGATTTAAGTCCATACCTCGAAGCCTCGAATCCGCTCATCCCGGGTCTCGGCGAAGCGCTGTCCTCGGACGGCACGCTGCCGTATCTGGCCTATGACTTTACGCTGGACTGCTTTGCCATGAGTCCGTCCGCGGACATTGCCTCGGTCTCCGGCGCGCAGGAGGCGGCAGACGCGCGGGGCGTCTCCCTCTTTCCGGCATACTGGAGCCGCGACGTGCTCACGAGCTTCGCCCTTCCCTATTTGCAGGCGGAATACGGCGGAGACAGCCCCGGCTTTGACAGCGAGAGCTTCACCGCCCTGCTCGGCGCAATAGCCGCGCAGCCGGAGGAGGCCGGCGAGGGTCAGAGCCTGCTTGAGTACATGCCCCTGAGCCCCGCGCCGGGCATGCTTGCGGCGCTCGACGGCGCCGATTCGCCCGCGCTCTGCGGCCTGCCCGGCGAGGGCAGCGGCGGCGGGCTCTATGTTGTCGAGCACTGCTTCGGTATACTTGAGAGCTGCGAGGACCCCGATTCCGCCTGGGAAATACTGAGCGTGCTGCTCGAAAGCGAGGCGCAGGGCCTGGCCGGACAGTTCCCAGCAGCGCAGGAGGCCTTCATGGCGCGGCTTGAGGGCATGGTCTCGGACGGCTCCGCCAGCGCGCAGGCCGCAGAGCTGGTGCGCGCCCTTGTCTCAAACACCACGCGGCTGTATGCCGCCGAGGACTACTGCGGCGAGCTCATCCGCGCCGCGGTCACAGCCGCCGCGAGCGGCAACATGACCGCCGCCGAGGCAGCCGAGGACATACAGCGCCAGGCCCTCGACCACCTGACCGGAGGTTAAAAAGCCCGGCGCAGCTAAAGCAGGAAATCCACCGGTGCTTTGCACCGGTGGATTTCCTTGCGCGCGGAATGCGGACGCGGGCCCATATATGCACCGAAGGGCCGCGCTGCGTGCGGCCCTTCAAGCTGTTTATTTCGCAACGGCGTCCTTAAGAGCCTTGCCGGCCTTGAACTGCGGAGTGCGGGAGGCGGGGATGGTTATCTCCTCGCGGGTGGCGGGGTTGCGGCCCACGCGCTCGGCGCGCTGCTTGACGTCGAAGCTGCCGAAGCCTACGAGGGAAACCTTCTCGCCGGCGACGAGCTCGTCGGTGATGGTCTCGAAGGTGGCGTTGATGACCTTCTCGGTGTCCTTTTTGGAAAGGCCGGCCTTTTCGGCGACGGCGGAGATGAGTTCAGCTTTGTTCATTTGTATTCCTCCTGAATTTATATAGGGGTATTTATAAGAAATCCGCGTCACGCGCGAATCACTCGCATTATGGTATGCTGACCGGAACGGGCTCCTTGCCCTCCAGATCGTGCCTGGCCTGCTGGTATATCTCTTCCATCTGGCCCAGGGTCATATCCTCGAGCCTGAGGCCCCGTTTGGCCGCGCCCTCCTCGAGGTAGCGGAAGCGGCGCAGGAACTTGGCGCAGGCCGCGTGCATGCACTCCTCGCTGTCAAGCTTATAGAAGCGCGCGACATTGACGGCGGAGAACAGCACGTCGCCTATCTCCTCCTTAATATTCTCAATATCGCCGGCATCTATACCCTCCTGCAGCTCGCCGGTCTCCTCGCGCAGCTTGTCCATCGCACCGGAGACCTCCGGCCAGTCAAAGCCGAGCTTGGCGGCCTTGTTCTGTATCTTCTCGGAGCGCATGAGCCCGGGCAGGCCGCGGGAAATGCCGTCCATGGCGCTGGCCACGCTCTGCTGGCCGCGGTCGGCCCGCTTGATAGCGTCCCAGTTCGCCAGCACCTCCTCGGGCGTGTCGGCCTTGACCGTGCCGAAGACGTGCGGATGACGGTGAATAAGCTTCTTGACGGCCTCGTCGGCGATGTCGTCGAGGTCAAAGCCGCCGTTTTCCTTGGCGATGCTGGCGTGGAAGATGACCTGCATCAGAAGGTCGCCCAGCTCCTCGCGCAGGTGATCCATGCTGCCCTCGTCGATGGCGTCACAGACCTCATAGGCCTCCTCGACGGCGTTTCGCTTGAGGCTCTCATGCGTCTGCTTTATGTCCCAGGGGCAGCCGCCCGGGCCGCGCAGCACGTCTATGATGCGGATGAAATCGTTCAGGCCGTATTTCTCTTTGAATTCCCAGTCAACCACGTCTATCCCTCTCTATCACTTGATATGCAGTATGCGCGCGAGCTTTTCGCCCTTGGGTATAAGCCTCATGTCCTCGTAGGTGATGGCCCTGAATGCGATGACCAGAATGAGGTACACTATAACGGCCACCGCTACGGCGGCGAGCATGGCGAGCGCGACTGCCATGCTGCCTGAACCGAGGAAGCGAACGGCGAGGCCGTATACCGCCCAGGCGGAGACGCCCATGACGGCGCTGGCGGCCATAGGCCGGAGCATTACGCGCCCCAGGCTCGGCTTTTCCGGCAGGCGGCGGCGGAGGAAGGCAAAGTTCATCACGCACATTACCGCGTAGCAGGCGAGCGTGCCTATCGGCGCGCCGAGGATATTTATCTCTGGGTCGGCCACAAGGAACCAGTTGACGGCAATCTTCACGGCGCCGCCGGCAATCATGGAGTAAATCGGGTACTTCTCGTTGCCGCTGGCCTGAAGTATCGCGTTCATCATCAGCGCCATGCAGACAAAGAAGCTGGCCGCTCCCATGATAGTCAGCAGCTCGGGCCCCTGCTCGTTGCTGCCGGGGTAGATGGTGGTCATGATGGGCCCGGCCAGCACGCTGAGCCCGACGCCCATGGGCAGGGCGAGGACGGCGGCTATGCGCATGGAGTTCTCCGCGATGCGGCTCGTGTCCGTGCGCCTGTGCATTGCCACGGCGGCGGAAATCGCCGGGACTACGGAGATGGTCAGCGGGGTGATAAAGCTGGCGGGCAGGTTGTACAGCGTCTGCGCCTTGCCGTAGACGCCGTAAAGCTCGGTCGCGGCGAGCTCGGTGAAGCCCGCGGCATCCTGAAGCCGGCCCATGCAGAGCCCGGAATCCAGCAGGTTTATCAGCGAGAGGACGCTCGAGCCGAGGGTTATGGGGATGCCTATGCGCAGCAGGGTGCGCAGCACGCCGCCGCGGCTCTCGGGCTCGTCGCTGCCCTCGCGGCCGGAGCCGTAATACCTGCGCTTGACGGCGAACATGTATACGAGCGCGGCGAGCGAGCCTATCGTGACGCCAAAAATGGCGCCCGCCGAGGCTATATCGAGGCTTCTGCCCACGTTGATGAGGTACCAGGCCAGCGCCAGTCCGGCGACGACCTTCGCAAGCACCTCAAGCACCTGTCCGACGGTGGTGGGGGTCATATTCTCGTGGCCCTGGCAATAGCCGCGGTAGGCGCTGGTGAGGCATACGAGCAGCACCGCGGGGCTGAGCGCGAGGATGCTGGGCTCGGCGCTGGGATTGTTGAGCGCCCCGGCCAGCTGTCCCGGGAAGAGCGCCATCACCGCCGTGCAGATCAGGCCGATGGCGAAGAAAGTCCACCAGGCCACTGAGAACGTGCGGCGCACCTGGTTGGGGCGGTTCATCGTGTTGGCCTCGGCAATCATGCGCGAGAGCGCAACGGGCAGGCCGGCGGTGGCCACGGTCAGGAACACGCTGTATATGTTGTAGGCCGTGAGGAAATAGGCGTATCCCGTGTCGCCGAGGATATTGCCCAGCGGTACCTTATATATGAAGCCGAGAACTTTCATTATCACGACGCCGGCGGCCAGGATTGCCGCGCCGAATAGATAATTTTGCTTTTTGGGTTCGCTCAAACCGCGTTCCTCCCATCCGTTCAGGCAGACAATTGCATACTCTACACTAAAATTATGAAAAAATCAAGTAAATATGCTGCCAAGCTGCGCTCACGCAGCTTATTTGTGCATAACAGAGACGCCGAAGCGCCTTTTTTGTTTCCTATTCCAGCTTTTACGGCTTGACATATACCCCTACCGGGTATATAATCCCATCAGAAAGCAAATACCCACCGGGGGTATAAGGAGGTGTCAATATGGTCAGGGAAACCTATCTGATAGAGGGTATGCACTGCGCGGCCTGCTCGGCCTCTGTTGAGCGTGTGACGCGCAAGCTGCCCGGCGTACAGCGCAGCGACGTCAACCTTACGCTCAACCGCATGGAGATTGAGTATGACGAGGCGCAGTGCTCGCCTGAGATGATAATCGCCAAGATTAAGAAAGCCGGCTTCGGCGCGCGGCCGATGGAGTCGAAGGCGCGAGACCTGAAGAAGGAGGCTGAGGCCGCCGAGCTTGAGGGCGAGAAGGCCTTCCGGCGCGAGCGAAACAGCATCATCGCCGCCATAGTCCTCGCCGCGGCGCTCATGTATATCTCCATGGGCGGCATGTTCGGCGCTCCGCTGCCCGGCATCCTCGACATGCACACGCACGCGGTGAACTTCGGCCTCGCGCAGCTGCTGCTGACGATAGTTATAATGTATATAGGCCGCCGCTTCTATATAAGCGGCTTCAAGAGCCTCATCCACCTCGCGCCTAACATGGACTCCCTCGTGGCCATAGGCTCGACGGCGAGCTTCATATACTCGGTCGTGACCCTCTTTTTGCTCACGGACCGGCCCGAACTTGTCCACGACGGGCTGTATTTCGAGTCCGCGGCCGTGGTCGTGACGCTCGTGAGCCTCGGCAAGCACATGGAGTCGGGCAGCAAACACAAGACGACCGGCGCGATACGCCGCCTCATGGAGCTCACGCCCGACACGGCAGTGCTCGTCGGCGAGAACGGCTCGCTCACCGAGGTGCCGACGAAGATACTGCGCGCGGGCGACACGGTGCTCGTCAAGCCCGGCGAGCGCGTCCCGCTCGACGGCGAGGTCGTCTCCGGCGAGGGCGGCGTGGACGAGAGCATGCTCACCGGCGAGAGCCTGCCGGTCGACAAGGCCCCGGGCAGCGAGGTCACGGGCGGCAGCATAAGCGTCAACGGCTCGCTGACCGTTAGGATTACCCGCACCGGCGCGGACACGACGCTCAGCAAGATTATAAAGATAGTCGAGGACGCCCAGGGCAGGAAGGCCCCGATAAGCAAGACCGCCGACAAGGTCGCGGGCGTGTTCGTGCCCGTGGTCATGGGCATATCGGTGCTCGCAGCGGTGATATGGCTCATAGCCGGGCAGAGCGTGCCCTTCGTGCTCAAGGTGTTCACGAGCGTGCTGGTCATAGCCTGCCCCTGCGCCATGGGCCTCGCGACGCCGACGGCGATAGTGGTCGGCACCGGCCTCGGCGCGAGCAACGGCATACTAATAAAGAGCGGCGAAGCCCTCGAGACGCTGCACGGCGTGGACACCGCGGTGCTCGACAAGACCGGCACCGTCACCTCCGGGAAGCCCGCCGTCACGGACGTCATCGCCGCCGGGGCGGAGCGCGGCGAGCTTTTGAGCACCGCCGCGCTCATAGAGGCGGCGAGCGCCCACCCGCTCGCGGAGGCAGTCATCCGCGCCGCCGGCGAGGAGGGGCTCTGCTCCGCGCTGAAGGTCGAATCCTTTGAAAACCTCTCCGGCCGCGGCGTGAAGGCCGCGCTCTCCGACGGAAGCGCGGTGCTGCTCGGCTCGAAGCGGCTCATGGACGAGGGCGGCGTAGACCTCTCCGCGCTGGGAACGAGACCCGACGAGCTCGCCGGCGAGGGCAAGACGCTCATCTTCGCCGCGGAAAACGGGCGCCTCATGGGCCTGCTCGCCGTGGCGGACACGGTGCGCGAGACAAGCCGCGCGGCCATAGAGCGGCTGCACGATATGGGCCTTCGCGTCGTGCTCCTCACGGGCGACAACCGCCGCGCCGCGGAGCACATCGGCTCTTTGGTCGGGGCCGACGAGGTCATCGCCGAGGTCC
>CALXGL010000103.1 GCA_944387825.1 uncultured Oscillospiraceae bacterium
TTGACGCCGCCGCCACCGCCGTCACGGCCTACATCATCCCCTTCCTCATCTCCACCGTCGTCGGCAGCCTTATTGCCGGCGTGCTGGTCTTTGCCCTCAAGACGGGCGGGACCCTCGACCGTATGCAGAGGAGCCTCAAATCCGCAAAACGCCATGCCTGATTTCAACGTCTGCGCCGCCGTGCGCGAAAAGCGCCCGCTGGTACACTGCATCTCGAATATAGTCACCGCCAACGACTGCGCCAACATCCTCTACGCCTTCGGGGCCAGCCCCATGATGGCCGAGGCCTGCGAGGAGATGGCGGAGATAAGCGCCCTCGCGGACGCCGCCGTCCTCAACACGGGGACGCCCTCGGACGCCAGGTACGAGGCCGCGCGCATCTGCCTCGAGGAGTCCAGGCGGCTTGAAAAGCCCGTCGTGCTCGACCCCGTGGGCGTGGGCGCAAGCTCCTGGCGGCTCGAGCGCGTCCTGCGCCTGCTCGAGAGCGGCGCGCCGGACATTCTGCGCGTAAACCTCGCCGAGGCCGAGGCCCTGCTGGGCCTGGGCTCGGCCGAGCTGGGCGTGGACAGCCCCGGCAGGACGGACCGCGCCGCGCGCGCCTCCGCCGCCAAGCTGCTCTCGCGGCAGCTGGGCTGCGTCGTGCTGCTCACAGGCGAGTTTGACGCCGTCTCGGACGGCGAACGCTGCGCCGTGGTCTCCGGCGGCAGCGCGCTCATGCCGCTCATAACCGGCAGCGGCTGTATGCTCAGCGCGGTCTGCGGCGCTTTCGCCGCCGTGGAGGACGCGTTTTCCGCCGCCCTGGACGCGAGCCTGCAGTGGAAGCGCTGCTCCGAGCTCGCGGAGCAGGCCTGCGCGGGCCGCGGCCCGGGTTCGCTCCGCGCCGCGCTCATGGACACCGCGCATGTCCTCTGGCACCCGCTTACGCCCCCGGCCGCGCAGCCTGAATGGCTATGAAGCCGCTCCCCCGAAAGGGGGAGTTTTTTTGCGGACGATTGCCAAAAAATTAACCGTAAATCCGGCGGCGCTCTCCGCTATTTTGGCGGCTTTGTTGAAAATACGGGCCGGGGCGAAATTTTGCTTTTGTTTTTCCCCGGATGTGATATACTACCGGTGGACCCGGACGGGCCCGGCGGCTTCGCCGTTCGAAACAAAGGAGGATAATATTCAAGATGCCGGAAAAGACCAGAATTCCCGCCTCCGAGGAACTGCTTGTCAGCATGGACAAGTATTGGAGGGCGGCCAACTACCTCTCCGCCTGCCAGCTCTATCTGCTGGACAATCCCCTGCTGGAGAAGCCTCTGGTAGAGGAGGACATCAAGAAGAAGATAGTAGGACACTGGGGCACCGTACCCGGTCAGAATTTCATTTACACCCACCTCAACCGCGTCATAAAGGAATTTGACCTCGACATGATTTACGTCTCCGGCCCGGGCCACGGCGGCAACGCCATGGTCGCCCAGGACTGGCTCGACGGCAGCTATCAGGAGGTTTACCCCAACATCACCCGTGACCGCGAGGGTATGCAGAGGCTGTTCAAGCAGTTCTCCTTCCCCGGCGGCGTGCCGAGCCACGTCGCGCCCGAGACCCCGGGCTCGATAAACGAGGGCGGCGAGCTGGGCTATTCCCTCGCCCACTCCTTCGGCGCCGTGACCGACAACCCCGAGCTTATCGTCGCCTGCGTCGTCGGCGACGGCGAGGCCGAGACCGGCCCGCTGGCCACCAGCTGGCAGCTCAACAAGTTCATCAACGCGAAGACCGACGGCGCAGTCCTGCCGATACTGCACCTCAACGGCTACAAGATAGCCAACCCCACCGTCTTCGCCCGCATCCCGCACGACGAGCTCGAGGCCTTCTTCTACGGCTGCGGCTGGGAACCGCATTTCGTCGAGGGCAGCGACCCCATGACCATGCACCGCGCCATGGCCGACGCGCTCGACGACTGCGTCGAGAAGATTCTCGCCTATCAGGCCGACGCCCGCGTCAACGGCAACACGGCGCGCCCGCGCTGGCCGATGATAGTCCTGCGCACGCCCAAGGGCTGGACCGGCCCCGACTATGTAGACGGGCTCAAGGTCGAGGACTACTGGCGCGCGCACCAGGTGCCCATCCAGCCCGACAGCCCCGAACACATCCGCCAGATTGAGAACTGGCTGCGCAGCTACAGGCCCGAGGAGCTCTTTGACGCCGAGGGCCACCCGATTGACGAGATTCTGGCCCTAGCCCCCGAGGGCGACCGCCGCATGGGCATGAACCCGCACGCCAACGGCGGCAAGCTGCTCAAGGACCTGCGCATGCCTGACTTCCGCGACTACGCCGTAGACGTCCCCTTCCCCGGCAGCGTCGAAGCGCAGGACATGGCCGAGGTCGGCAAGTTCGTGCGCGACGTGTACAGGCTCAACGAAAAGGAGCGCAACTTCCGCTGCTTCGGCCCCGACGAGACCAACTCCAACCGCCTGCAGGCCGCCTTTGAGGTCACCGACCGCGCCTGGGACGGCGAGGTCCGCGACATAGACGACCACCTCGCCCCCGACGGCCGCGTCATGGACTCCATGCTCTCGGAGCACGTCTGCCAGGGCATGCTCGAGGGCTATCTGCTCACGGGCCGCCACGGCTTCTTCAACAGCTACGAGGCCTTCATCCGCATCGTGGACAGCATGTTCAGCCAGCACGCCAAGTGGCTCAAGGTCTGCAACCAGCTGCCCTGGAGGGCGGACATAGCCAGCCTCAACTACGTCCTCGCCAGCAACGTCTGGCAGCAGGACCACAACGGCTTCACGCATCAGGACCCCGGCTTCCTGGACCACGTCGCCAACAAGAAGGCCGACGTCGTGCGTCTCTACCTGCCGCCCGACGCCAACTGCCTGCTCAGCTGCTTCGACCACTGCATCCGCAGCCGCAACTACGTCAACGTCATAGTCGCCAGCAAACACCCGCGGCCCCAGTGGCTGACCATGGAGCAGGCCGTCAAGCACTGCACCCAGGGCATAGGCATCTGGCAGTGGGCCAGCACCGACGAGGGCGCCGAACCGGACATCGTCATGGCCTGCTGCGGCGACACGCCCACGCTCGAGACGCTCGCCGCCGTTACGATACTGCGCGGCGCCTTCCCCGAGCTCAAGATCCGCGTGGTCAACGTCGTAGACCTCATGCGCCTGCAGAGCGAGGAGCAGCACCCCCACGGCCTGAGCCAGAGGGATTACGACATGCTCTTCACGAAGGACAAGCCCATCGTCTTCGCCTTCCACGGCTATCCGAGCCTGATACATGAGATGACCTACAAGCGCTTCAACAAGAATCTGCACGTCCGCGGCTACATCGAAGAGGGCACGATAACCACGCCCTTCGACATGCGCGTGCTCAACAGGCTCGACCGCTTCAACCTCGTCATGACCGCGGTCTACAACCTGCCGCAGCTCGGCAACCGCGGCGCGTACCTCATCCAGCAGATGAAGGACAAGCTCGTCGAGCACAAGCAGTACATCGCCAAGTACGGCGTGGACCTGCCCGAGGTCGCCGAGTGGAAGTGGACCAGGGGCTGATACGTCCCCGCCTGAAAACGAAAATGGCCGGTCTTCGGACCGGCCATTTTTTGCGCCCGCGGCGCGGGGTTTTTCAGGTTGACAGACGGCGGCGGCAGACGGTAAAATAAGCAGAAGGAAAGTGATGGGATGTGGACGTCCTGTATTGCCATAACTGCGGCGCGCCGCTCGCGCTGGCCGCGGCGGCGCTCTGGTTTTTCGTGCTGCGCGGCGGAGACGCGCCCGAGCCTCCGGAGACCGGGCAGCAGGGCGGCCTGGTGCTCACGACGCCGGGGGCCGCGCCCTCCGTGACAATACCGCCCGCGCCCAAACCGACGCCGGAACCCACGCCGGAGCCGGTCACGCTTGAGAGCACGGACGCCGGCTTTATGGACCGCGCGCCCTGCACGCGGTTGTTCTTCTCGCGCGCGGAGAGCAGCGGCATGATAGTCCACAACGGCACGAGCTACGGCCCGGACCGTGCCATTGACGGCGACCCGAACACCTCCTGGCAGGAAAACGCGCCCGGATACGGCCTGGGCGAGACGCTCACGCTGTATTTTGAGTTCTCGGCGCCGGTGAGCACCGAGCACCTGCGCTTCACCATACTTGACGTGTACCCGGGCGCGGAGTGGGAAGACGCCGCCATAACCGATATCTGCGCCTGGGCCTGAAAGGGGTAATACCATGAGACGAAACGCTTACAGCCGCATCCTCGCCGCCCTGCTTGCGGCGGCCCTGCTCATATGCGCCCTCTCCGCCTGCGGAACGGACGCCCCCGCGCCGGAGTCCCCCTCCGCCGCGCCGTCCGCGGCGCCCGAGGCCACGCCCGAAGCCACGCCCGACCCGACGCCGTCGCCGGCGCCCGCCATAACGTCCGCGAACCTGTTTGAGAGCCTGCCCGAGCTCTTCCTCTACACAGAAGCCGGGGCCAGCTGGCACACCGAGCTGTACATAGCCGGCGACGGCAGCTTCCGCGGCCGGTATATCGACACCGACGCCGCCGAGCCCTTCTCCGAGGAGGCGAAGTACAGCAGCTACAACACGGTCTGCGACTTTGAGGGCCGGTTTGAGATTCTCTCGCAGGAGGGGGACTATGAATTCCTGCTCGGCATAGCGGAGCTGTATTGCGGCAAGCCGGCCGGGACGATTGAGATTGACGAGGAGACAAACGCCGCCTACATATACGGCACCGTCCCCCGCGGGCTCGACGGCACGAACGAGCTGCGGCTCTACGTGCCGGGCCGCGCCACGGCGGATTTGCCCGAGGAGTTCAGCGCCTGGATATGCAGCGCCGCCGGGGCCGCCTCCCTGGGCGATACGCTTGAGCTCTGGGCCCTGCGCAATGTGAATACGGACGAGGGCTTCGCCGGTCTCGACGGCGAGCCGGCCTGAGCGAAAAGACAGCCCGGCGCTTCGCAGCAGCGAAGCGCCGGGGATTTTTATTCCTCAGGGCCGAGCCTGGCGAGGACGTCCCTGAAATATTCCGGCAGCTCCGTGACAAGGCGGACGGGCTCGCCGCTGCGCGGGTGGACGAATTCGAGCTCGCGGGCGTGGAGGCACTGGCCGGCGAGTCCCTTTTCCGGGCTGCGGCCGTAGACCCCGTCGCCGAGCAGGGGGTGGCCGATGTGGGCCATGTGGACGCGTATCTGATGCGTGCGGCCGGTCTCCAGGCGGCAGCGCAGATGAGTCCAGCCGTTGTAGCGGGCGAGCACCTCCCAGTGCGTGACGGCGCGCCTGCCCCCGGGCACGACGGCCATGCGCTTGCGGTCGGCCGGATGGCGGGCCACCGGCGCGTCAACCGTGCCCGCGTCCTCCCTCATGCGGCCGCGCACTACGCACTCGTAGACGCGCGCCAGGCTGTGGTCGGCGAGCTGGGCGGAGAGGGCGAGGTGGGCGAAGTCGTTCTTCGCGGAAATTATAAGGCCCGAGGTGTCCTTGTCTATGCGGTGGACGATGCCGGGCCGCCGCTCCCCGCCGATGCCGGAGAGGCTCTCGCCGCAGTGGAAGATAAGCGCGTTGACCAGCGTGCCGTCGGGATGCCCCGGCGCGGGGTGGACGACCATGCCGCGCGGCTTGTTGACCACAATTACGTCCGCGTCCTCATAGACCACGTCGAGCGGTATGTCCTGCGCCGTGAGCGGGATTTCGGCCGGCTCCGGCAGCTCGACGCGGTATATCTCGCCCGCGGCGGACCTCCGGTTCTTCCTGACCGGCTCCCCGCCGAGCGTGACCGCCCCGCGCTCAATGAGCCGCTGGGCCTGCGAGCGGGTCAGGGGCTCGATATAACGCGCAAGGAGAGCGTCGATGCGCTCGCCGCTCTCCATGGCTTTTACGTATAAAATCTCGCTCATTTGTCCGAAAACTCCGCCAGAATCTCCTCAAGCGTGAACTCGTATCCCGAGCTCTGAGGCTTGGGCGTCTCGCTGCGGCGCGGCTGCGGCGCGCTCTCCTGCGCCGGCTTCGGCGCGCTCTGCGCGGCGCTCTCCGTCGCGGCCGGACGGGCGGGCTGCGGGTTCTCCCACTCGGCGAAGGGGTTCGACGGGTCTATGGGACGGGCGGGCTGGGCGGCCGCCGTGCGGCGCTGCGGGTGCGGCTGCTGCACGGGTATGGGGGTACGCGTCCTGGCCGGCTGCTCCCGAGCCTCCCGGGGCTGCTCGCTCCTGGCCTCGCGGGCCGGTACGCGCCTCGTGCTCTGTACGCCGCGGCTGTGTCCGCCCCTGGCGTGGCTGCCGCCGGAGCTGCGGTTATATGCCGGCGCGCGCTGTTCGCGCGAGCGGCGCGGCGCGGGCTCTTCCTCCTCGCCGCCGCCGGTTTTCCGGTACTCATGGCCAAAAAGGATATAGATGCAGAACAGTATGCCGCAGCAGGAGATGAAGATGTCCGCCACGTTAAAGATTGCGCCCAGGAAGGTGCCCTCGAGGAACACGGGCTTGAACATATCCACCACGTAGCCGTAGAGCACGCGGTCTATGCAGTTGCCGATTGCGCCGGCGAGCATGCCCACTACGGCCCAGCGGCCCACGGCCCCGCGTATCAGGCCGCGTTTTATGGCGTACACGGCGATTGCGACAAACGCCAGCGCTATCACGACGAAAATCCAGCGCCAGCCGCCGCCGTGCAGTATGCCGAAGGCGGCGCCCGTGTTGTGGATATTCACAAGGTCAAGCACGCCGGGGATGAGCGTCTTAGCTCCGGTGTCCAGCGCGATGTTCACCGTGACCCAGTATTTGAGCGACTGGTCCGCAATGAGAACCAGCACGGCGGCAATTGCGTAAATCATGGCTCAATCCTTTCCGGCGGGGGCGGGCCCCCGCCCGGTCGGTTGTCTCTGGGGTTGAAGCGCTTACTCCGCGCGCAGCGCCGCGGCGCAGCGGGGGCAGAGCTCGGGGTGCTCGGCGTCGGAGCCGATGCCGGCGGAGTGCGTCCAGCAGCGCGGGCACTTGGGAAGCCGGCTGGCCTCGACCTTGACGGTGACGCCGGGCAGCTCCGTGCCGGCCCAGCCCTCTACTGGCGCGTCGGACAGCTCGAATTCGCTGACGATGCAGAGGGCGGCGAGGTCGGCGTCCCTGACGCTCTCCCAGGCGGCCTTCGCCTCGTCGGCCACGTACAGCGTGACCTTGGCGTCCAGCGGCTTGCCAACGACCTTCTCGGCGCGGGCGAGCTCGAGGGCCTTGTTCACGTCGTCGCGCAGGGCCATGAGGTTGGCCCAGCGGACGCGCTCGTCCTCGCTGAGCCTTAGGCTCTCCTCGACGGCGGGCATGTCGTTGAGCATGACGTGGCGGGCGTCGGCGCCCTTGCCGTGCGGCATGGCCTGCCAGACCTCGTTGGAGGTGAAGGCCAGCAGGGGCGCGAGCAGGCGCATGAGGTGGTCGAGTATCGTGTAGATGGCCGTCTGGGCGCTGCGGCGGCTCAGGGAATTCTCCGCGTCGCAGTAGAGGCGGTCCTTTATCACGTCGAGGTAGAAGTTCGACATGTCCACGACGCAGAAGTTGTGCACGGCGGCGGTGACGCCGAAGAACTCGTACTTCTCGTAGGCGTTCAGGCACTTCTCAACCAGCGTGTTCAGGCGGCTGAGGGCCCAGCGGTCGAGCTCGGGCATCTCGGAGACCGGGACCATGTCCCTGTCCGGGTCGAAGCCCGCGAGGTTGCCGAGGATATAGCGCGCGGTGTTGCGAATCTTGAGGTACTTCTCCGAGAGCTGCTTGAAGATGGCGTCGGAGCAGCGCATGTCGAGGCGGTAGTCGGCGCTGGCGGCCCAGAGGCGCACGATGTCCGCGCCGTACTTGGCGATGAGGTCGGCGGGATCGACGCCGTTGCCGAGGCTCTT
>CALXGL010000104.1 GCA_944387825.1 uncultured Oscillospiraceae bacterium
CCGAGCTGCGCGAGATAATCTCCTACGCCAGGATGCCCTTCATCATCAAGGGCATAATGACCGTGCGCGGCGCGGAGAAGGCCGTCGAGGCCGGCGCGAAGGGCATCGTCGTCTCCAACCACGGCGGCCGCGTGCTGGGCCAGACCCGCGCCACCGCCGACGTTCTGCCCGAGATTGCGAAGGCAGTCAAGGGCCAGTGCGTTATCATGGTTGACGGCGGCCTGCGCAACGGCGTGGATATCTTCAAGGCCCTCGCCCTGGGCGCGGACGCGGTGCTCATAGGCCGCCCCTTAGTCCCGGCCGTCTACGGCGGCGAGGCCGAGGGCGCGAAGCTGCTCTTTGACAAGTACAAGGCCGAGCTTATCGATACGATGACGATGTGCGGCGCGCATTCTCTCGCGGAGATAACATCCGACATGGTGTACCAGGAAAAATGAAGCGTGCGTTCGCCGCCCTCTTTGCGGCACTGATGCTGATTCTGCCCGGCCTGGCCGACGCTTCCGAAGCCGGCGGCGGTCCGGAGCGCTTTGTTCCGGAGATTATGGAGTCGGGATACGGCTTTCGAGACAGCAATTATGCCGTCGGCTTCAGAAGCCTCTACGACGGCGAGACCTGGCTTTATAACGCCGACGAGTATTTCAAGGTCGCAAGCGTGTACAAGCTGCCGCTGAATATGTACTTCTATGAGCTGGAAAACGCCGGAGAAATTGACCCTGACACGATAATCTCCGGCCTGTCGCTCGAGCAGTGCCACTATTACAGCCTGGAGTATTCCCACAACGCCATCTCTGAAGCCATGCTCGAATATCTCGGCGGCTACTCCCAGTATAAGCGCGACATCCTAAAGTATATTGGCGACGCGGAAGATACCGTTACGAGTGAATACTATTATGAAAACGCCTTTACGGCGCGTATGGTGCTGAATATCCTGGACTACCTCTCCTCCCACTGCGATGATTTTGAAGACCAGATAGCTCATATGCTGGCGGCGCAGCCGGAGCAGTACCTTGAGTCCGGAGAGCTGGACTGTGAAATAGCGCAGAAGTACGGCTACCAGAACTACGACGGCACGCTTCACATTGCCGTCGCCGGTATCGTCTACGCCGATGAGCCCTTCCTTATCACCATACTCACGCGCGCAAACTACGGAGCGGTCAACGCCATGGGCGAGCTCTGCGACGCCTTCGCCGCATGGGAAAAGCAGCGAGTCGAGCTGCTGCGCGCCGAGGACGAGGCCAAGCTCCAGGCTGAGCGAGAGGAGGCCGAGCGCCTTGAAGAGCTCCGGCGGCTGCGTTCGGCAGCGCAGGAGGAAGCCGCAAAATATTTTGCGGCCGCCTGCTCCGTCTCTCCCCTGCCGTCGAGCCTGCCATGGAACTCAATTATCGAGGCCGTTTTTTCAAGGCAAGCATAATTTAAAATCTGCCGCCTGAACGGCGGCAGATTTTTCAGCCTTGATGGAAAGCGTGCTTGACATTGACTGCGTCCTGTGCTATCATCTTGATGGAAAGCATGCTTTACATTATGAGGTGATACCATGAAGAACCGCCTGGAGGAGCTCCGTCATGAACGCGGGGTAAATCAGGAGGAGCTGGCGCGCGCCCTGCGCGTGTCGCGTCAGACGATAGGCTCGCTGGAAAACGGGCGCTACAACCCATCCATAACGCTGGCGTTCAAGATAGCGCGCTACTTTGGTCTCAGCATTGAGGAGGTCTTTATCTATGAAGAAGAACAGGACTAAGCTCTGGTATCTCGGCTACGCTGCCTGCGCGGCAATGCTGCTGCTTATTGCTTTCGCGGATTTCCCCAGGAGCGCAGACATGGGCCTGGCCTGCGCCTTTGGAGCGGTATTCGGCGTCAGCTATGTACAGCTCTGGTACGATAAACAGGTGAAAAAGAACGAAGATTTTGAAATTGAGGTGGAAGACGAGCGAAATGTGCAGATTAAATACCGCGCAGGCTATCTGGCCTGCGGCGTCGACATGTTTCTCTTCAGCCTCGCCACGGTGGTTTTCATCGCCCTGGACTACACCCTCCCCGCCATTATAACCGGCGTAATGCTCGCCGCCCAGCCGGTGATACTGATAGTGGCCAGCAGCGTCATAGGGAAGAAAATCTAAGCCGTTCTTTTCTGCGTTAATGCTTTAACTTTTAAAATTTTGCTTCCAATTTGTTTCCAGTTGTGCTATAGTGTTTAAAAGCGGTTAAATGCCGTGTCTGGAACATAGGAGGTAATATTATGGCAAAGCTTGAGAAACGCCTGTGCGGTGATTTTGATGCAATTCTCGCCAGGCTTGACGAGGGAATTCTCTCCGGCAGCATGAGCGCTACGCTTGAAGAACAAAGCGACTTTGAGCTGAACGGCGTCCGCTGCGCCGTCAGGGTGTATGAACGCTACAGCTGGACAGGCGGAAACCGCCTGAGCATGACGCTTACGCTCTTTGGTTCCGGCAGCGAGCTGAATTTATCCGCCATCACCTCCGGCGGCAGCAACGCCGTCTTCTTTAAGATGAACACTATCGGCGAAGACGCTTTCCTTGACACAATACAGGGACTCATAAATGATTTGTCAAACCAAGTGCAACAGGAAGATAGCTTGAAGTCCCAGAGGTTCTGATTACGAGGCCTGGCGTTAATAAGCGCCAGGCCTCGTTTAGGGTAGCCGGAGAGACACGTGAGAGGTTTCTGCCCTTGGGGTAGAACTCACGCGGCAGGCTATTGAGGTTCTCAACCGCGCCCTTGTGCCAGGCGCGGTATGGATCGGCAAAATATACGTCGCAGTGCAGCCTCTCCTCTCGTCTATACAGTCGATGACCTCACGGTTCCAGAGCATGCCCCGGTGGCACTAGGAACGGCGAAGGAGATATTTTTTTCTGAGCGGTGTGAGGGTAGTAGGCAGGGATGTCGTACACGTGCGTGCAGTTGCGGCGAATCTCACGCGAGATGGTGCTGACGTTCCTGCCGAACAGGCGCGCAATTTCGCGGCAGCTCAGGCCATCGACGTAATATTTTCGTATACAACTGCGCTCTTCTATGTAAGACGGTGGTAGTTAATACAGTTCCCCCCGTGTTTTAGTTGTGTGGTACCTCTATTCTACCATGGTCCTGTATGAACTTCTTTTCTTTTCCTTAAAGTGTTGCTCTTGATAGTTAATTCATCGCATATGAAATCACCCCCGGAACTGCGGTTCCGGGGGTGACACTTTACGTTGCTACCAGCTTACTTACTTTTTAAGGCTTGCCATTCCCTATTCCCTTTATAGTTCTCCTCAAGTCTGGCATTCGTTGATTTTTCGAACGCGCAGTGCTTAAATACAGTGGAATACGTACTGTAGCAGGCGTTGCAGTGTACGCATTTTGCCACGTAGGACCTGTCCAAGTAGAATTTTTCAAACAGGTCGGGCTCCCGCAGCAGCGCGCGTGAAAACGATACAGCGTCCACGCCCCTGTCTATCGTTTCCTGCGCCGTGGCGGCGTCGTGCAGCCCGCCCGCAATTATGACAGGTATCTTCAGGCTGCTTTTGACTTTCAGGGCCGGCTCCAGATAATAAGGCCGCATGTACGATTTTTCAAAGTCCCCAAAATCATAGCCGCTCAATTCCATGGCCTCTATGCCGAGCTCTTCGAGCCAGCCGGCTATCTCCAGGAAGTCGTAGTTTTCCGGCTCTTTGCAGTTGCAGTTTATTTTTACGAAAACCGGGAAGCTTTCTCCGCAGCGCTCATGTATCCCGGCAATTATTTCGCGGATCAGACGGAAGCGGTTTTTGCTGCACCCGCCGTATTCGTCGCTTCTGCGGTTAGTGGGATCCAGGAACTGCGTCAGCAGGTAGCCGTGCGCAACATGCACCTGAACGCCGTCAAAGCCCGCCGTCTTCGCCCTGTATGCGGCCGCTATGTACGCTTCTCTTATACGGGCAATCTGCTCACCGGTCATGAAATCCGGCCTGTCGGGCGTGCTTGAAGTAATCATGGAACCGGCCGGGTTGGCATTCTCCCGTATCTTGGCCCCGGCGTGGTTTATCTGCGCCACTATCTTTGCTCCATAAGGGCGCACCGCCTGCGGAAGCCGGCTCAATCCGTCGATGAACCTGTCGTCGCTTATCATTATCTGCCGGTTGTCCCCGCGCCCGCCTTCGGCTATGCAAAAGTGAGACGTGAAAATCAAACCCACGCGGTTGCGCGCCAGCTTAGAATAAAACTCGCACAGCTCGTCGGTCACGCAGCCCTCCTCAGTTCCCAGGTGCTCGTTGGTCGCCGAGCGACAGAGCCTGTTTTTTATGAGCAAATGCTTTAATTGCAATTCGGTAAACACAAACATACCCCCCTCAGTACAGCATGCAGGCCAGATGATATCCTGCCAAAGAGCATATCAGCGACGCCACTATGGCGCACAGTCCGCCTTCAAGCAGCTGTTCTTTCACCCGCACCCAGCCGTGTCCGGCTATTATCGACGCGTAGGCCGCACCCGGCGGCGTGGCATACGCGCACGATGCGCAGATGCCTATGGAAACGCAAAGGCCGGTAATATTCACACCCTGTATTATTCCGCTTTCTATCAAAGTGAGGGATATGGTGGCGCCCAAAACGGCGGTAACCATATCGGAAGAAAAGTTTGTCATGATCGTACAGAAAAGGCATATGACTATGACAAATACGGACGGGCTTACATCATGAAGCATCGGTCCGAGATAATTGGCGAGAGCATCCGTTATGCCGGCGTCCGTATGGCTCAGCGACCCGCCGATAAGCAGCGCCGCGGCGCACGGCATACACGCCTGCCATGGGATATCCTTAATGCGGGAACCGAAATGCATGATCGGCTTTCCGTCGCTCTGTATGAGATTGAGCGCAATAATGCCTATAAGCAGCGGCCCGATCGTGCCCCATTCATTGAGCTTTGCATGCAGCCCCGGCAGCAAATTCTGAACAAAATTGGGCAGCATCCAGAGTATGATCACCACGATATAAACGGCGCACGTAATTTTGCCTTTTTTGTCCAGCGGCTTGTTTATATCGTGAAGCACCGCGGGGTCAAATTCCTTCAATACGCTGACATCTAGTTTGAACACAAATTTCATCAGCAGGATTACAAATACGAAGTATATCAGCGAAACGCAATACCCTATAACGCTGTAATCAAGGAAATTTACCGCTTCTATTTCATTGAACATGCCTATCATCATGACAGGCACGGGATGTCCTATGGGGGTTATACCATATGAGAGTCCTACAAAGACCAGCACGCCCAGCATTATGAGCTCCCCGAACCGGCTTCCGCGCTTCAGTCCGAGAATATGAAGTATCTCTTCCACCAGCGCGATGAGCAGTATAATGAGGGCCGTCGGATCCATGAAGCTGCCAATTATCATCGTTGCGAAAAAAAGCGAGCAAATGAATCGCCATGGGTGGCCTTTATTATATGGTCTGGTCAGGAACCAGCAGGCGATTTTTTTGATAACGCCGCTGTCATCCATCGCCGTAATAAGAAGCCCGCTGAACGCTACGAACCAGAATACAGAATTGCCCAGAGAATTGGCCAGGGCTTCAGTGAGAGAATATACGCCGTTATCCACATAGGCCAGAACGCACAGCAGGAACGGCCAGCACAGGTCTACTATGAGAAGCATGGCCATGGTTCCGACAAAAATGCACAGTACTGCCATGCCCGTTTCATTCAGGCCCATGACCGGTGGCAGGTATTTATTGAAGAACATCAGAAAAACGCTGATGACGGTAACAACCCATTTGTACGGCCTCATACAATCCCTCCAAAAAACGGCCCCCTCGTCATATGCATGTCGGAGGGGGCTTTAGCCTAAACCTTACAGTATCGCGCACATAAGCGGATAGCCGACAAAAACGGTTATTACAGTGCCTATGAAAGCTCCGATAACGCCCTCAACGAGCTGCACCTTAGAGCGCACCCAGCCTTGTCCGGCGATAAGCGCGGCCCAAGCGCCGGAAGGAGGAGTGCCCCAGCCGAGGGCGGTGGTAACCGAAATGCAGAAAGCGAGAGCGCCGGGGTTTACTCCGCCGGCTACGCCTCCGGAAATAAGCGGCAGCGCAACAGCGCAGGTCAAAGTAGCGGTTAGCATGGAGCCGGTGAACTGAGTGACTACGAAAGCGACGAGGCATATCAGAGAGACGAAAACGATGGGAGACATGCTCGAGAACATGGGTCCAATCATATCGGTGAGCCACTCACTGATGCCGGCTTCGGGGTTGGTAATGGCGGAACCGAGCAGCATGTTGACACCGACTAGGATGGCGGCCGTCCAGGGCACGTTGGCTTTTATCTGATGAGTGACGTCAAGCAGGGGCTTGCCGCCTACACGCAGTACCGCCATTACGAATATTGCCGCTATGAGAGGGGCGTTGGGACCGAGTGTATTCATGAACGACGAGAAGCCAGGAGCCACACTGGTGAGACAGGAAGGCAGCAGCCAGAGCACTATAACGCAGGAATAAATAACGGCGCCGTATTTTTCCTGTTTGCTTGCGGGGGAAAGCGTGGCTTTGAGGGCCTCGGGGTCGAAGTTGGACAGATCCCGTGTATCGAGCCGGTATATGAACTTGTACACCAGCATGTAGACGACGAAATAGATGACGCTGACGGAGACGCCGCCGATAAGATACTGAAGCTGGTTGTAGGTGCCAACCTCCTCGAACAGAGACATGACGGTCAGCGGGACAGAGTGTCCAAGAGTGGTCGCGCAGTAGGAGATAGCTATGAAAGAGCAGAGGCTGAGCATCATGACTTCTCCGACACGGTTTCCACGCTTGATGCCGAGCGTAGTAAGTATCTCGTTGGCAAGCGCAAACATGAGGATGCAGGTAACGGTCGGGTCCATAAAGCAGCCGATAAGGAAACCGGCGAATACAACGACCATAAAGAATACGAAAGGACTCTTTTTGGCGAACGGCCTCGTTATAAGCCATATCGCGATCCTGCGCAGCAGGCCGGCGTCGGTCAGCACACCGAGAATAATGCCGCTGAAAATGATGACCCACATGACGTTGTGACCCATGGACATCTGCAGCCCGGTCGCCAGAGGATATATACCGTTTGTTGCGAAAGCCAGTATAGCCATGAACGGGGGCCAGGTAATGCCCACAGCCATCATCATGATCACCGCGCCGGCAAATATATAGATTGTAGACGAACCGATTTCATTCAGCCCGCTTATGCCGGGAAGCAGCTTGTTGCCGAACATTACGAACATGCATACAATGGTAACTACCCATTGTATGGGCGACATTTTCTTAACCATTAGTATTTCCCCTTACAAAGTAATTTGTTTATTCACAAGCATTTGAGCCGCTCTTAAACGCCCGTTCCCGGGCGCTTAATAGCTGTATTTTTATATGGACCTGGCTATTTCGTACGCGTTCCAGATGGCGGTCAGCACGTTGCCTATGCCGCCGCCGGGATGCTTGACCTCATAGATCTCAATGCCGCAGCCATAGAGCTCTCCTGCAAAGGACTTGTTGGCGCGGAAGCCGAGAGACAGCACGGCGGTGTCGGCCTCAAGCAGCTGCTCTTTACCGTCGGCCGTGGCCTTGATATGTACTCCGTCGTCGTCTATAGCGGTAAGCATGTTTCCGGTGAGTATTTTGACCTTGTACTTATCGAGCGCTTTCACCATGTAGAGCTCGTTCATCCACGGCGCCCCGCCGCCGGCGGAGATTATCTTGGGCAGGCCCTCTACGATGGTGACATCTTTCCCCTGCATTGCGTAGTCCAGAGCCAGCTCGCAGCCGGTCATGCCGCCGCCTACTACCACCACCTTATTGCCGACAGGTTTCCTGCCCATAAGGGCTTCAGTGCAGCAGACGCTCTTCGGATGGTCGATGCCGGGAATGGACTTAGGCATTACAGGCACGCCTCCAACAGCCAGTATGACGGCGTCGGGCTTAATCTGCTTTACTATTTCTGCCGAAACCTCTGTATTGAAGTGCACTGGGATGCCCAGGTCGGCTATCTCACGCTGATACCACTCGTTTAGCAGACGTATGTCTTTTTTGAACTCGTGCTGCCACGCGGGGACCTGGTTGCCGGACAGCATGTTGGTCTTCTCATAGATCTCGACGTCATGCCCGCGCAGCTTACAGGAACGCGCAGCCTCCATACCGGCGATGCCTCCGCCTACGACCATAATCTTCTTGGGCTCCATCGTCTTGGAGAGATGATAGGCCTGCTCTCGCATCGCAGACGGATTCACCGCGCAGCCGCCGGGGCGGCCAATGCTGAACAGGCGGCCGACGCAGCCCTCGTTGCAGGAAATGCACGGGCGGATTTTATCCGGACGCCCCATCTCGATCTTCTGCGGGTAATAGGGGTCTGCAAGCGTCTGTCGGGCCATGACCACGCCGTCGATCACGCCGTCGGACACCGCCTTTTCAGAGAGATACGGGTCGTTCATGCGGCCGGCGACGAGCAGCGGCATGTCCGGGACGGCTTTCTTTACCTCGGCGGCCAGCGCCAGGACGAAGCCCTTGTCAACATACATGGGGGCGCAGCCGTAGAACATCGACTCGTAAATGCCTGCGTTGCAGGAAACCGCGTCATAGCCGTACTGCTTGAGCAGTTTTATTATTTCGATGGACTCCTCCAGGGTGCGTCCGGCCTCGTTTTCACCGTCAAGGCTGCCCTGGCCATAGCCGAGGCCCGTAATGTAGCTCTTCAGCCCCATCTTCATGAGGACGGGATAGTCGGCGCCGTTTACCTGCTTGATCCCCTCGACGATCTCCTTGCAGATACGAATGCGGTTTTCAAGGCTTCCGCCATATTCGTCAGTGCGGTGGTTGGTTATGCTCATCGCAAACTGGTCAAGCAGATAGCCCCAGTGCATGGCGTGTACCTCGATCGCGTCATAGCCCGCTTTCTTGGCGTTGATGGAAGCGGCTATAAACTGCTCTATTTTCCTTTTGATCTCGTCGGTGGTGTACTTTCCGGTCATTACGCTGTCATTCCAGAATGAGGGTACCTCGGAAGCGGATTTGAATCCTGCGCCGTTGCGCCCCACGCCCATGGTTATCTGGGCCACGCTCTTGGCTCCGTAGGCATGTATCCTGTCGTTCATCGAAGCTGAAGAGCATATGAAGTTCTTCGGCACCCCGTTAGGTCCGAAGTTGACGGTAAGACTGAATGGATCCACCTGAGTATCGCAGTACATGCTGCCTATGGTTATCATGCCGAAGCCGCCCTTGGCGCGCTCAACGTAATAGTTGATGCCGTCGTTTGTGAACCCTCCGCGCGCGTCGACCTCATAAGGCTGCATTGCAGACACAACGAATCTGTTTTTGACCGTCATGCTGCCGATTTTCATTGGTGAAAGCAGATGTGAAAAGTTATTGTTCATTATAGTCTCCCTCATTTTTGCTCGTCTTTTATTCCAGCCCATAATAATCGCAGATGCGGGTCAGGTAGTTTTTGGCTTTCCCCTCGCTCATGACCGCCTCATTGTTGCGGAACAGGACGTCCTGTACCATCAGCTCGAGGGCGCTCATAATTTTTTCCCTGTTGGCGCCGAATGTCTTTATGCTGGGAACTCCCACGTCTTTCTCGAATTTCCGAAGCGCATTATAAAGCGCCGTTCCGAGCTCCTCGCCGGGCATTCCGTTGTAGACGTTTATGCCGAACAGGCCGGCTACATAGGCGCAGCGTTCGAAGCGCCACGGCGCGGTGTGCTCCGCGACCAGCGCAAGCGCGCTCGTCACGCACACGCCGTGAGGCGCATGGGTGCGCGAGCCTATGGCATGTCCGAAGCAATGGCCTTTCTGCGCCCTGCCGTTCGCCGTGCCTATACCGGCGAGAGTAGCGGCGTAGGCCATTTTCTCGCGGTACTCGATGTTGCCGGGATTGGCTGTAGCAAGAGGCAGATACTTTACGATTAGACGCATCGCCTCCCTGTTCATGGCGTCGGAAGCCGGGCTCATGGTGCCCCAGTTGGTAGTGAAGCTTTCAAAGGCGTGAGCGAAAGTGTCATAGCCCGTCCACGCGGTTATCTCCGGAGGAAGAGTGAGCGTCAGCTCCGGGTCAACGATAGCCAGTCTGGCCAGGAGGCACTGTTTATTGAAAAGCGGGCGCTTGAGGTTGACACTCGTATCATACACGACAGCCGCCATGGTGGATTCAGCTCCGGTACCGGCGGTAGTCGGTATCTGTATGTACGGATAGCCGTGGTTTTGCGGCACTCCGCCGTTGCATATGAAATACTGGCTCACCGGAGGCGGATTGTTGAGCATCATATTGACCACCGCAGTGGTGTCCATGGTGCTTCCGCCGCCTATGCCCACGAGGCCGTCGATCCCTCCAAAGTTGTTGACGACTTCGATGGCCTCTTCTATGGTATAATCAGGTACGTCCTGAGCCGCGCCGCCGTATTCAACGAAAGCGATATTCGCCGCTTTGAGGCTGTCGCGGACCTTATTCAAATGCTGCTCCGGCAAAACGGGCCCGTGTACCAGCAAAGCGCGGGTAATGCCTAGCGCTTTGGCCTCCTCCCCGACCTGGCTGACGGTTCCGCAACCGAAAATAGTAGGAACATTAATATCGAATCTGGGCATTTGCATCTCTCCTGTTACAGTGGATTTTATTATTCAAGGCCATAGTAATCGCACACGTCGGCAAGCACTTCCTCGAGCTCTTCCTGAGTCATATTGACTCTGCCTGTATGGAACAGCTTGTCGGCCATGATCAGCGGGACGGTATCCATGACCTGCTTTCTGGTAGCGCCGTACCTCTTCAGGTTCGGACACTTGATGTCAATTTCAAACTGCCTGATGCAGCTGTTTATAAGTTTTCCGAGCTCTTCTGCACTGATGTCGCCGTCAACTTCTTTGCCAAATACTTCAACCGCGACGGTCTTGATCCGGTCATAATATGCCGGAGTGAGCCTTTCGGCGATAAAAGGCAGGTTGCAGGCGACGCACACCGCGTGCGGGGCGTGAGTAAGAGAGCCAACGGCATGAGATATCGAATGCCCCTTGTTCGCGTGAGCGTTTCCAATACCTATTCCAGCAAGATTGGCTGCGTAGGCCATTTGCTCTCTGTACTCAATGTTACCCATGTCTGAAAGCACCAGCGGCAGGTACTTCACTATCGTCTTCATCGCCGCAATACACACGGCGTCGGTCACAGGAGTCATGAAACCGTCGTCGCTTACGTAGGACTCAAATGCGTGCGAGAAAGCGTCGTAGCCGGTGATAGAAGTAAGTCCGGCAGGCATGGTGAGCGTCAGCTCGGGGTCAACGATAGCGAGGTCTGCTTTGCAGCATTTCACGTACGAGAGCGGACGTTTAAGATCCAGCTCAGTGTCCGTAACGACGGCCGCTACGGTCAGTTCGGCTCCCGTACCCGCGGTAGTCGGTATAAGTATAAGCGGATAGCCGTCGTTTTTTACCTCAGCGCCTCCGTTAGCGGTGTAATACTGGTTCAGCGGCCAGGGATTGTTCAGCATAAGATTGACGCACTTTGCAGTATCCATGGCGCTTCCTCCGCCAAGACCCACAATGCAGTCGACGCCGCCGGAGGCTTCCGCCAGGTCACAGGCTTCTTTAATCGTATAGTCCGGCAAATTCGGTTGAGCGTTGTTGTAATGAAGCGTATCTATTCCGGATTCAGCCAGGCTGCTATCGACCTTGCTTACCATCTCCTCGGGCATTGTCGGGTCGTAAATGACAAGAGCTTTGGTGCATCCGAACGCTTTTGCCTTTGCACCGAGTTCCTTTACACAACCGCGTCCAAAAAGTGTAGGAATGAGAATGTTATACATAGCAGACACGCGATTTAACCTCTCTTTCATTTTTCACTTGATTTTGGCGCATATCGGTGTATATTTGATATAGCAACCGATGAATGGAAAGTGCTTTTGGAGTAACGCACGGCAACCGAATTCAGCGCCGGAACCCAAGTTGCATTTTTAACATACTTTTTAAACCCAACTTTAAGTCAAGAGTTTTTTACCGAATTGTTGTTAAATTTACGTTTTATACAAAATATACGACAGAATATTGTATATACTAACTATCGGAGGTCAATCTAATGGAATACTCAATAAGCGAGGCGGCGAAACTGCTGGGAATAAGCAGTTCGACCCTCAGATATTATGAAAGTAAAGGCCTGCTGCCATTCCAGCTCAGAAAAGGCAGTGGCTTCAGAGTTTTCGACGACCTCGATATCAACTGGTGTCAGCTGCTTGGCTACCTCAAGCAGTCCGGCATGTCCATAGAAACAATTAAAGAATATGTGGATCTGTATCTACTGGGAGATGAAACCATGGAGCCTCGGCGTAAAATCGTTTACGAGCAGCGCGAAAAATTGATCAAGCAGATTTCCGCTTTACAGGACGCCATGGACATGATTGAATTCAAATGCTGGCTCTATGACACGGCAATAGCAGGTGGATCCATGCAGTATGCAAGGGAGCTTCCCCGCGACCGGATCCCTCCGAAAATTCTTAAAACAATAGACAGAATGGGCGGCTTCCAGCCGTTCTATTTGAAAGAGCGATATTTAAAGGCACTCAAGGAAACGGAGAAGAAAGAGGCGCTAGAGACGCAAGAACAGTAAAAAGAAGCACTGTTAGGGTCGGGCGAAATTAACCACTCCGGGTCAGGAGAAAATCGCCAATTTTGGTCAAACGAAAATCACCAATCTGGGGTAGCCAGCCCCCAGGTAGTATTGTTTACCCGGCCTGCTGCGGGT
>CALXGL010000105.1 GCA_944387825.1 uncultured Oscillospiraceae bacterium
CGGGCGTGTTCAACGACATACGCGAGCTCTTCTCCACCACCAACGACGCCAAAATGCGCGGCTACGGCCCCGGCAGGTTCAGCTTCAACGTCAAGGGCGGCCGCTGCGAGGCCTGCTCCGGCGACGGGCTCATCAAGATAGAGATGCACTTCCTGCCCGACGTCTACGTCCCCTGTGACGTGTGCAAGGGCAAGCGCTACAACCGCGAGACGCTGGAGGTGCGCTATAAGGGCAAAAACATCGCCGAGGTGCTGGAAATGACGGCGGAGGAGGCCGCGCAGTTCTTTGAGAACATCCCGCGCATACACGACCGGCTGCAGACCCTCTGCGACGTGGGCCTCGGCTACGTGAAGCGCGGCCAGAGCAGCACCACCCTCTCCGGCGGCGAGGCGCAGCGCGTCAAGCTGGCGACGGAGCTCAGTAAGCGCTCCACGGGCCAGACGGTGTACGTCCTCGACGAGCCTACGACCGGCCTGCACACCGCCGACGTACAGAAGCTGGTAACCATACTCGACCGTCTCACCGACGCGGGCAACACGGTGGTCGTCATAGAGCACAACCTCGACGTCATAAAGGTCGCCGACCATATCATCGACCTCGGCCCCGAGGGCGGCGACGGCGGCGGGCGGATAGTCTTCGAGGGCACGCCGGAGGGCTGCGCGGAATGCGTCGAGAGCGCCACGGGCGAATATCTCAGGAAGGTATTAAACTGACATGACAGATTACATCGTAAACCTGCTGACCGGCGCCGACCTGGGCGCGTATTTCGTCACGCTCATTGTCTCCATGATACCCGTCATAGAGCTGCGCGGGGCGATCCCCCTGGGCGTCGGGCTCGGCCTCAGCCACTTTGACGCCATGTGGGTCAGCGTGGTGGGCAATATGCTGCCTGTGCCCTTCATCATCCTCTTTATCCGGCCCATCTTCAAGTGGATGACGAAAAAGAGCGAGAAGCTCGGACGCCTGGTAGAGAGGCTGGAGGCCAAGGCCGAGGGCAAGTGGGAACAGGTGCACAAGTACCAGTTCTTCGGACTTGCCATATTTGTCGGCATTCCGCTGCCCGGCACGGGGGCCTGGACCGGCGCGCTGATAGCGGCCGTAATGGGTATGCGCCTGCGCAGCGCGCTGCCCAGCATACTGCTGGGAGTGCTTATGGCCGGTTTCCTGGTTACGGGCATCACCTACGGATTTACCAGTATATTCTGAAGCAACGGGACATGCCCGCGCGCATAGTATGTTGCGGGGGTGTGCTTATGCTGTGGGATATACTCGCTTCGGCGGCCGTGGCGGCGCTTCTGCTGCTGTTTATCTGGAAACTGCGCGGCGTTCTGCTGACCCCGGTGCGTACCGGGGAGAACACCAGCCTGACCGTGAGGCTGGACGTAAACGGCCCGGAGCCGCTGCTTGAGAGCACGCTTGCCTCGCTGCTGTGGCTGGACGGGGACGGGACGCTCAAATGCAGCGTTGAGGTCCGTGATTTGGGCATGGATGAGGCCACTCTCGCCGTGGCGGAGGCGTTCGAGCGGGAGGGCAGGATAAGTATTGTACGGGAAGGGAATTAGTTGCAAGAGGAAGAGCTGAAGGAGATATACGGGAAAATCGCCTCCGTAATCTATACGAACGAGGAAAACGGCTATACGGTTCTCAGGCTGGAGACGCAGGACGGCGGAATAACCACGGTCGTCGGCACCCTGCCCTCGGCCTATCCCGGGGAGGAGCTGCATGTGTTCGGCGACTGGATGACCCATCCGAACCATGGCCGCCAGTTCAGGAGCGAGTACGCCGAGCGCAGCCTGCCGCGCACCAAGGAGGCCATTTACGCCTATCTTGCCGGCCGCGCGGTGAAGGGCATAGGCCCGGCCACGGCGGCGCTCATAGTGGATAAATTCGGGGACAAGGCCCTGGACGTGCTGGAAAACGAGCCTGAAAAGCTGGCCGGGGTCCGGGGCATAAGCCTCGCTAAGGCCGAGAGCATATCGAGGGATTTCCGGCGGCAGGCCGGCCTGCGCCGGCTTATGGAGTTCCTGTGCGCCCATGAGCTGAGGCCCCTGCTGGCCGTCCGGCTGTACCGCTTTTACGGCGACGAGGCCATGGAGGTGACGGGGGAAAACCCGTATATAATCGCCTCGCCGCATATAGGCGGCAGCTTCGCCGAGGCCGACCACCTCGCCTTCGAGCTCGGCGGCGAGGCGGACAACCCGCAGCGCATATGCGCCGCCGCGGTGTTTGAGCTGCGCCATAACGCCGGCAACGGGCACTGCTTTATCCCGACGGACAAGCTCGCCGCGGCTACGGCCCGCTTCATAGGCGTGGAGACCGGCGGAGTATATGACGCCATAGATTCGCTCAATTCGGACGGCTCGGTAGTGCGCACGGAGCTGGCCGGGCGCGACGTCTGCTACCTCGCGGAGCTCTACGAGGCGGAGACCAGAGTTGCGGAGAGGCTTCACGGCATGGCGCAGGCCGCAGTTCCCATGGCGGACACTGAGGCCGCAATCAAGGCGCTGGAGCGCAGCCGCGGAGTGGAATACGCGCCGAAACAGCGCGAATCTGTCAGCCTTGCCGCCAACAGCCGCGTCATGGCCATTACGGGCGGACCGGGTACGGGCAAGACGACTTCTTTGAGGGCTATTCTGGCCGTGTACGACTCCATGGGCCTCACCACGTTGCTCACCGCGCCTACGGGCCGGGCGGCAAAACGCATGAGCGAGGTGACAGGCCGCGAGGCCTCCACCATACACCGGCTGCTCGGCGCCGGCTTTTCCGCGGACGGCGAGAGGGTCGTATTCTCGCGTGACGCGGAGAACCGCCTTGACTGCGGGGCCGTTGTGCTGGATGAGTGCTCGATGGTTGACATAACACTTATGGACGCACTTTTGCAGGCGATGCCCGACGACGCGAGGCTGATACTCGTGGGGGACGCCGACCAGCTGCCGAGCGTGGGGCCCGGGCGCGTGTTCGGAGACATACTCAAAAGCGGGGTCATCCCCGCCGTGCGCCTGACCGAGATTTTCCGCCAGGCTGGCGAGAGCAGGATAGTCTCCTACGCCCACGCGATAAACGCCGGCGGGCACCCGCACTTTACGGAGAACAGGGGAGACTTCTTTTTCCTGCGGCGTGATGAGCCTGGTGCGGCGGAGACCATAGTCGAGCTTTGCAGCAGGCGGCTGCCGGACAAAATGGGCATTCCGGCCGCCGATATACAGGTGCTGACGCCGACGCGGCGCGGGGAGCTGGGCACACGTTCGCTCAACAAGCTGCTGCAGGCCGCGCTCAATCCGCCCCAGGAGGGAAAAAACGAAAAAATTTTTGGCGAACTTGTCTTCCGCGAGGGCGACAGGGTGATGCAAATCCGAAATAACTATGATATTATATGGAGCAGGGAGACGGGTCCGGGACAGGTTGAGACCGGCTCCGGCATATATAACGGCGACGTCGGCGTCATACTCGGCATAGACGCGGAGAACGAGACGCTGACGGTGGACTTCGACGGACGCGTGGCTGCGCTGGGCTTCGACGCTCTGGTGGAGCTGGAGCACGCCTGGGCTGTGACAGTACACAAGAGCCAGGGAAGCGAATACAGGGCGGTAATCCTCGCCGTGGGAGACGCCGCGCCGAGGCTCATGACCCGCGGCGTGCTGTACACCGCGGTGACAAGGGCGCGCGAGCTGCTCATAGCCGTGGGCGACGAGGCCGCGGCGCATAGGATGATAGACAATCACGTGCAATCGAGGAGATACAGCGGTCTAAGGCTGCGCCTGCTGGCGCTTGAGGGCGCCGGAAACTGAGATAAAGAAGCCTGAAAGGGGTGCCGGACATGTCAATGCTCGTAAACGGTATATTGGATACGCTGTTCCCGCCCAAGTGCGCCTTCTGCCGCAAGCTGCTGCGCCGGGGCGAGAGCGGAATGTGTTCGCGCTGCGAGGCCAGCCTGCCGAGGCTGGAAAATCCGCGCGAAAAGGGTCCGGATTTTGTGGACGCGATAGTCTCGCCCCTGGAGTACAGGGACAATGTGCGCGCGGCCCTGCTGCGCTATAAGTTCAACGGCGTTACGGCCTGTGCGGGAATATTCGGCAAACTCGTGGCCGACTGCGTAAGGGAGAATCTGGCCGGGGAATACGACCTCATATCCTGGGTGCCGCTTTCAAGCGAGCGCCTGCGCGAGCGGGGATACGACCAGGCCATGCTCATCGCCATGGCCGCCGCGCTCGAGCTCGACGACGTGGCGGTGGAGACCCTGCGCAAGACGCGCAACGCGGCGCCACAGTCGGGGACTGAGAGCGCCGAGGCGCGCCGGGCCAACATTTCCGGGGCCTACGAGGTCGCGGACCCCGAGCTCGTGCGCTCGAAGCGCGTGCTGCTCATAGACGATATAATAACCACCGGCTCGACGGTCAGCGAGTGCGCCCGTATGCTGGGGCTTGCCGGCGCGGAGAGCGTAGTCTGCGCCTCTGTCGCCAGATAAAGGATTAATTCAGGACGAGCCTGTCTAAGATACACCTGAGGGTGAAACGGCCCGGCGGCGGGCAGAAAGGTTGTTAACTATGCCGATATTTGATAAGGACATAGCCCTCGACATGGGCACCACCCGCGTGCTTTTGTACACCCGGGGAAAGGGCGTGCAGGTGCGCGAGCCGTCGCTTGTCGCCGTGGACAAGTACTCCGGCAAGCTGCTGAAGGTGGGTGAGGAGGCGCAGAAGATGCTGGGCCGCACTCCGGCCAGCATAGTGCCGATACAGCCCATAGTCGGCGGCGTTATCTCCGACTACGACATGTCCGTGGCCATGCTGCGCGAGCTCATGAAACGCGTCACCAGCCTGAGCCTTTTCAAGCCGCGCGTGCTTGTCTGCGTGCCCGGCAGCATTACCGGCGTGGAGGAGCGCGCGGTGGTGGACGCCGTTACGGAGGCCGGCGCCCGAAAGGTCTATCTTGTGGAGAGCGCCGTGGCTACCGCGGGCGGCGCGGGCCTCGACGTCTCCAAGCCGGACGGCCACCTGATAATAGACATAGGCGGCGGCACGACGGAGACGGCGGTCGTATCCCTCGGCGGCGTGGCCGAGTGCGAGAGCATAAAGACCGCCGGCCGCTCGTTTGACGAGGCGATAATCCGCTACATCCGCCGCAGGCACAACGTGCTGGTGGGCGAAAAGACGGCCGAAGAGGTCAAGATGAGCATTGGCTGCGTCGTGCCGCGTCCTGACGTCGGCGTCGAGGAAGTGAAGGGGCGCGACCTGGTCACGGGCCTGCCCAAGACGGTGAAGATAAGCTCGGCGGAGCTGGCGGAGATAATGCTGGAGCCGATGCGCGACATACTTGAGGCAATACACCTTGTGCTCGAGCGCACTCCTCCCGAACTGGTGGCGGATATATCCCAGAACGGCATCATCATGTCCGGCGGCGGCAGCCTTATCTACGGCATAGACCGCCTTGTAGAGCGCGACACGGGAATACGCACCGTTGTCGTGGACGACCCCGTCTCCTGCGCCGCCTATGGCGCGGGCAAGCTTCTGAGCAGGCTTAACGACATGAACGACGGCATGGTCAACTTCGCCCGCAAGCGCATGCTGCGCGGCTGAGAACAAACCGACAGACAAAAAACCACCGGTTTTAACCGGTGGTTTTTGCCTTTATGAGGTTACGCCCAGAGCCGTTCGGGGTATTCGCCCCGGTCTATGAGCCTGCGGATTGCGGCTACGACCTCGGGCTTGTCTTCCCTGTAGGTCATGCCGTGCCATACGTCCTCGCTGCGCATGACGTCCACGGTGCACAGGCCCTCGCGCAGCATCCGGCCCACAAGGTTGGGAACAAGCATTTCCGCCTGGGGATTTTCGTCCAGGCCGTGGGCAAGAAATGCCGGGAAACGGCGCTCTATCTCTTCGAAAAGCGCCGGGGTGAAGCCCCAGAAGTTCATGCTGACGGTTGTGTCCTCGCCCAGCGGGTGGAGAGTTTTGCCGCCGTCCAGGCTGTAGGCGGGGCCGTCAGGCGTTTTTACAACGTAGGTCAGCTCCTCGATAAAGTCCAGTCTGTTGTCCCTGGTGCGGCAGGCGCCGCGGCAGACACGGCCGGAATCGGTGACGGTGTTGCCAAGCCTGTAGCCCACCATGGAAAAGCGCATGGGGCGCGCCTGCGCGTCCACGTCCCTGAGCGCTGCGTATATCATCCTGTACGCGCCGGCGCCGTAGAAGTCGTCGGCGTTTATCATGGCAAAGGGCCCGTCCACGGCCTCACGGCAGCACAGAAGCGCGTGGGCCGTGCCCCAGGGCCGGACGCGGCCGGCGGGGACGGAGAAGCCCTCCGGCAGGCAGCGGTCGAGACTCTGGTAGGCGTAGGCCGTCTCTATGTATCCGGATACGCGCCGTCCGATGGCGTCTTCAAAATCGCGGCGCATGTCAGGCGCAATGAGAAATACGACGCGTTTGAAGCCCGCGCGTATGGCGTCGTATACTGAGTAGTCGATAATGAACTCGCCGCCCGGGCCGACGGGGTCTATCTGCTTGAGGCTGCCGTAGCGGCTGCTCAATCCGGCCGCAAGAATTACAAGAGTTGGTTCATTCATGCTGAGTCCTCCCTGGTGGTCGTAAGGCTTATTGTAGCAAAGGAAAGTCAAATTGTCATCAAGAAAAACGCCGAATTTTGCCGTTCGTACATATTTATTTCGAGTTTTGCGCAAAATTGCAGAGAGGTGGTTATATGTGCGCAAAACGTATGGGGCGGCAGAGCCTGCTTATAGAGAATCCCCCGGGTGTTCTGGGGTCGGCCAGCATCGCGGGCAGAAAAGAGGGCGAAGGACCGCTCAAGCGCAGCTTCGACTATATCTGCCGGGACGCCTGGTTCGGGGAAAAAAGCTGGGAAAAGGCGGAGAGCGCCATGCTGAAAAAGTGCTTTTCCACCGCCTGTGAAAAGGCGGGAATCCCGCCGGCTGAGCTGGATTGCATACTCTCAGGCGACCTTCTGAATCAGTGCGCAGGTTCAGCCTATGCGCTGCGCGATACCGGCGTGCCCTGCCTCGGCCTCTACGGGGCCTGCTCAACCATGGCGGAGGCCCTTTGTCTCGCCGCCTTACTTATAGACGGAGGCGCGGCGGAAAAAGTTGCAGCTCTTACGAGCTCGCATTTCTGCTCGGCGGAGAGGCAGTTCCGCTATCCCCTCGAGTACGGGAGCGTGCGCACGCCCTCCAGCCAGTGGACCGTCACGGGAGCGGGGGCGTTTATACTTGCGCGCGGCGCCGACGCTCCGTATATCACCCGCGTGACCATAGGCAGGATCCTCGACGCCGGGATAACGGACACGTCCAACATGGGCGCGGCCATGGCGCCCGCCGCCTGCGATACCCTGTCGGCGCACTTCAAGGATACGGGACGTGGCCCGGACTACTACGACGCGGTTATAACCGGAGATCTCGGTATAACCGGTTCCGCACTGCTTAAAGAGCTCATGTCCGCTGAGGGAATAAATCTGGGCGCGGCGCATATGGACTGCGGGGCCATAATCTACGACGCCGAACGCCAGGGAGTCTGCTCCGGAGGCAGCGGCTGCGGCTGCAGCGCAAGCGTAATGGCGGGATATGTGCTCGACAATATGCGCTCCGGCGTATGGAAGCGCGTGCTCTTTGCCGCGACGGGCGCGCTTATGAGCCCGACGGTTTCACAGCAGGGCGAGAGCATACCGGGCATATGCCATGCTATGGCGCTGGAAATGGAGGCTTGCTGATGGAGCTGCTTACAGCCTGTGCGAAATCGTTTCTGGTCGGCGGCCTGCTCTGCGCCGCGGGGCAGCTGCTGATAGACCGCACGCGGCTGACGCCCGCGCGCATATTGACGGCCTACGTGGTCACGGGCGTGCTGCTTGGAGCGGCCGGAGTATACGAACCGTTTGCCGAATGGGCGGGCGCCGGCGCCGCCGTACCGCTCACCGGCTTCGGCAGCACGCTGGCCCGCGGTGTCCGGGAGGCCGTCGCCGAGAGCGGAGTCCTCGGCGCGTTCACCGGCGGCCTGACAGCCTCGGCCGGCGGAATAACCGCGGCCGTCGTATTCGGCTTCCTCGCCGCAGCAGTGTTCAAACCTAGGGAGAAATAATTCCATATCATATCCCGGGGCGCTTTCTTTGATGCTTGGTCAAAGAAAGCGCCCCCGAAAAAAAGCCGCATCCATTGCAATGGATGCGGCCAATATTATTTATCCACGTTTCTGGCGAAGCTTACGCCGTCTTTGTGCAGGTAGACGTCGAGCGTGACGCGGTCCGCGCGTATAAGGCTCTGCGTGAACTCATAGACCACGCCGGCCTCGGTGCGCGTGCGGCGCTGAACGGAAAAGGCGCAGTTGCCGGGGCGGGTGCCGAGAAGCTCGGCCTCGCGGCGGCCGAGAATGACGGCTTCATAGCTGTCAACGGCGCTGTATGGGACTATGCCCTCCTCATAGAGCAGGCTGTAGAAGCTGTGCGTCTCGAGAAGATCTCGGGTGAGCTTCGGATAGATATACGTGGGATAGAAGCTGGTTTCCAGAATAAGAGGCTGATCGTTTACGTTTCTGATGCGTGAGAAACGGTATATTTTTACGCTGCTGCTCTCCAGCTCAAGCATGGATACAATATCCGGCGGGGGAGTCATGACGTCAAACTCGAGTATGGTAGAGCTGGGCGTCATGCCCATGGAGTTTATCTCGCTCGTAAAGGAGTACACATTTTCCGTGCGGCGGCGCATTTTCGGCTCCGCGACAAAGGTGCCGCGCCCCTGCTTGCGGACGACCAGCCCCTCGCTCTCGAGCGCGCCGATGGCCTGGCGCACAGTGGAGCGGGAGACGTCAAAGGTGCGGCAAAGCTCTGCCTCGCTGGGCAGGAGCGCGCCGGTGGTGAGCGTGCCTGCGGAAATGTTGCGCTTTATAATGCTGACGAGCTGGGAGTACAGCGGTATGTCGCTGTCCATGCTCAGCTTATTCATCAGGACAGGGTTGGTATCCATGGCGTTTCCTCTCATGACTTGTAATGATGTCTGATATGTTTATGTCGTTTATCATATTATAATCGACAGCACATCATTTTACAAGACCTATTCTTGTAAGAATAAGGGGTAAAAATTCCTTATCTTCCTCACAAAGCACACAAAACGGCATGTATTGCCATCGGCTTATCTCAGCACCTTTTTAATAAGTCTCAGCTTTGCCTCGGTAAAGGGCCGGTAACGCAGCGCCGGTTCCGCGAGCTTCCCGCGGTGAAGGATGCCCTCGAGATGCGAGAACTCCTCAAAGCCCCAGCGGCCGTGATAGGCGCCCATCCCGCTCGCTCCGACGCCGCCGAAGGGCAGGGTATCAGTCGTAAGGTGCATAATGGTATCGTTGACGCAGCCGCCGCCGAAACGGCAGAGGGCCAGGACCTTCCGCTCCGTTTCCCGGCTGCGCGTGAAAAGGTACAGCGCGAGAGGGAGGGGGCGGGCGTTGACGAAGGCGATGGCCTCATCCAGACTTTCATATGTCAGCACCGGCAGTATGGGGCCGAATATCTCTTCCGACATGACGGCGTCATCCGGGGCGGCGCCGTCGAGCAGCGTGGGCTCAATCTTCAGCGCGGCTGCGTCGGAGCCGCCGCCGTAAACCAGTTTGCTGCGGTCGATGAGTCCGAGCAGGCGCGTGAAATGCTTCTGATTTACGATGCGTCCATATTCTGGGTCGTTCAAGGCGTCCGGGTATTGCGCGGCCATTTCCGCTTTGAGCGCGGCGAGCAGGGCTGAGTGGACGCGCCTGTCACAGAGAATATAGTCGGGCGCGACGCAGGTCTGGCCGCAATTGAGGAACTTTCCGGCCGCGATACGCCGTGCCGCGAGGGGGATGTCGGCGTCGGCCTCAACAATTACGGGGCTCTTGCCGCCAAGCTCCAGCGTGACGCTTGTAAGGTTTTCCGAGGCTGCGCGCAGCACTTCACGGCCGACGCGGGCTCCGCCGGTAAAGAATATTTTGTCCCATTTCTGCTCCAGCAATGCGGAATTTTCCTCACGGCCGCCGGTGACGGCAGCCACATATTCCGGGGTGAAGACCTCGCCGAGCAGCCTGGCAATCAGAGATCCGGAGGCGGGCGAGTAGGCGCTGGGCTTTACAACTGCGGTGCATCCGGCGGCCAGGGCCGAGGCCAGCGGCTCCAGCGTGAGCAGCAGCGGGTAGTTCCAGGGGCTCATTATGAGCGCCGTGCCGTACGGGACGCGCCTGAGCTCGCCGCGGCCGGGGAACTGCGCCAGCCCCACGCGCGTGCGCTTCGGGCGCATGAGCGAGCGCAGATTCCGCCGCAGCCAGCGGATGTTCGAGAGCAGCAGACCGGTCTCGCACATATAGCTTTCCATCTCGCTCTTGCCCAGATCCGCCCGCAGCGCCGCGGCGATTTCCGCCTCGTGAGAAGCCACTGCTTCATAGAGCGCGTCAAGCGCGTTGGCCCGGTATTCGTACTCCAGCGTCACGCCCGAGCGGAACAGTTCCCTCTGCCCATCAACCAATGTGCGAATCTCTCCAGCAGTCATATAAAACCCTCCGCAAGTTTTTCCACCAGTATACCACAGCAAACCGAAAACCGCAAATAAAAGCACCCGCCCCGCCGGAGCGCGGGGCGGGACCGGTCAAATAAAAAATGCGAGTCCGCGTGAAGTGAACCCCAAAAGTTAGACAAAGAAATGAATTAAACAGCCTGAAGGGTCTGGTGTCTGTGTTGAGCAGGTGTCAGGCCCTTCAGCTTTAGCTTGATCCTGCGATTGTTGTAGTAATCGAGGCAGTTGATGAGTTAGGCCTCGAAGTGTTCCATGGAGTCAAAGTCTTGAAGGTATAGAAGCTCAATTTAAGTAATCCGAAGAAATTCTCCATCACTGCATTGTCCAGGCAATTACCTTTTCCGCTCAGTTCCTCATACTTCTCCGGCTCTTTCCGCTTCCTGGTGTGGTAATAATATGAGGGCGCCCCTTGCTGCCGCGGCCTCTTGGCTCTATGTACAGCCCCTCTGTGCCTTCTTCCAAATATACGCGCTCCCAGTGCCGCACACGGTTATGACCTTTAAGCTCAAACCGACGGGCTGCTTCACGGCAGCTAAGCTTTTCCCGCATCATTGTATCTACAACTTCTTGCTTGAATTCGCCCGTGTATCTCTTGTTCGGTTCCCCTTTTGCCATATAACAACACCCCATTCGTTAGTAGTATACCATACTGTCTAACAAATGGGGTGCCGTTCATAAGGACTGGCCTTTTTTATTTGACTTGTTAGGCAAGCTCGACCTCGGCGCCGACGGCCTCGAGCTG
>CALXGL010000106.1 GCA_944387825.1 uncultured Oscillospiraceae bacterium
GAGCGCGACGAACGAAACCGCTACATAAAGCCGAAGACTGGCTGCACTATGTTCAAGGTAGCGGAAGCGCTGCTGTTTATATGGGTGATTGGCTCTGCCGTCGCTTTTGGCTTTACGCAGGACGAGATATGGACTATGGCCGTTATAGTCTCCGGTTTGACGCTGGGCCTGCTCTTTATCATTGAGTTGTTCGTGGGCATACATTACGAGGGCAAGGAGTGAAAGAATGAAAAATCCGCCGAGGGAGCGGCCGGTCAAAGACGAGCGCGACGAGATGATTGACCGCAACGCCAAGAACTGGTCGCTTGAGTTTGTGATTTGCGCCACGCAGATTCTGACGGTTATCTGCGCCGTCAAAGGCAACAGCGCGTGGAAGGGCAGCCTTTCCCTGCTGTTCTTCGGCGTAGCCGCCGGACTTATATACAAGTACAAAATGTACAGGGAAAAGCCCTATCTGTATGTCAGCCTGATATTTCTGATGATTGGAACAGCGCTTATAGCATGGTTCGCTGTTACGGCGTAAGGAAGAGCGGCGTTCAGCGCCGCTCTTCCTTTCTTATTCCTGCCCATACGAGCGAAAACGCTCTATCGCCGCATCAATCTGCTCATCTGTCAGCACGTTTGGACGCCCCACGCAGCGGGCGCGATATTGCAGCTGAGCAACATATTCGAGCGTACAGGCAAGCTCAAAGGCGTCAGCGAGACTGTCGCCGCAGGTCACGAGCCCGTGATTTGCCAGCAGCACGGCTTTTGAGCCGCCGCAGAAGCGCACCGCCACCTCAGCCAGCGTTTCCGTGCCGAAGGTGACATAGGGCGCCAGCGGTATTTCCCGGGAGTTGGCCGCGCCAATCATGAAGTGTACCGCCCGAATCGGCTCGCCCAGTATGCCCAGAGTGGTGCAGAAAACCGAGTGCGTGTGAACAACAGAGCGGACGTCCGGCCTGGCCCTGTAGAACGCCGCGTGGAGGTTGAGCTCACTCGACGGCCTGCGCTCGCCGTCCACAATATTGCCGAAAAGGTCGGTAATAACGATGTCTTCGGGGCAGGTTTCGAAGTAATTCAGACCGGAGGGCGTAATCGCCATAAGGCCGCTGTCCGGGTCGCATATGCTCAGGTTCCCGCTGGTGCCGGGACAAAGTCCCGCAAGGCTGAGCTTTTTGCCGTAGTCAACCAGCGCTTCGCGCTCGCCGCGCATTAACATGACGCAGTCCCCCCTTTCAGACCAGAAAGCTGTCCCTGCCGTGCTCGCTGTCAAAGTAGCCGTCGAGCAGATACGGAACATACACTCCCTTGTCGGTTACTACTCCGGAAATGAGATGCGGCGGCGTGACGTCAAAGGCCGGGTATATGGCCTTGACGCCGTCAACAGTTGTGCGTATACCGCGGTATGACAGGACCTGGCCGGGGTCGCGCATTTCGATAACTATATCGTCTGCGCCCCGCTTGCCGGCGTCAGGCGCGCCCGTGACATAGTATGGCAGGCCGAAATACTTGGCCAGTATCGCTATCTGCAGCGTACCGACCTTATTTGCCACATGTCCGTCCAGCGTTATGCAGTCGGCAGCGGAGGTAAAAAGGTCTACGCCCTCATGCTGCATGGCATAGGCTATCATGTTGTCCGTGGCCACGGTTGTATCAAAGCCCATTTCGGCAAAGCAGGCGGAGGTGAGTCTTGCCCCCTGCATATACGGCCGGGTTTCGGCGCAGATGACGCGAAAGGCCTTGCCCACGCGTTTTGCCGCGCGTATAAGCGTACCTATAATCGTTTCACCATAGCACTGAGTAAGTATCGTTCCGCCTTCAGGTATAAGCTTCAGGAGTTCGTCGCCAACCAGCTGCATGCGTGAGTAGCGCTCGTTCATCGTCTCCACGGCGCGTTCAAACACGGCCTCTACCGGGTCGCATCCTGACATCAGGGCGGATATGCCGGCCTCTGCGCACTTTCCGGTTATAAGCGCGTACCTGTTCGAGGTTGTAGGCCGCGCGTGGGCCAGCTCGTCCGCCGCACGGAGAAGAAACGCCTTGCGTTCTCCTGCCGAGATATTTTCCGACTCTTTTGCCGCCAGAACCATGCCCATGGCCACGGCGGCATACGGCCCCGTGCTCTGCGTCACCATATCCGCAACGGCCTGACGCACCTCGCGGTAATCGGTGCACTCCACATAGCTGACCTCGGGAAAAACCCGGCGGTCGAGTATACGCACGCGTCCCTCCTCATACCAGGCCACGTTTTCGTATTTGAGCAAAAACGGCATGCCCTCGTCCATTCTAAGCATAAAGCGCCTCCTTATAAGTATCTTCTTACGCGCTGCATGTACAGCCTGTAGTTCTCGCCGAGCTGCTCGAGGCAGCTGCGCTCCTCCGCCTTTATCACCCAGTGCGCCGCAAGCTGATTCACTATTGCAAGACTTATGAGTATTGGAGACTTCGCCAGCGCCGAGATGCCGAGAAAACAGATGAAACAGGAAATATACATGGGATTTCGTGAAAAGCGATAGACCCCTTTGGAAACAAGCCCGTTTTCGTCAGGACGCGCAAAGGCTGTTACCGAGGCCGTCAGCAGCGCCAGTCCCAGGACATAAAGCGCAGCGCCTGTCCAGAACTGCCAGGAAAAGTCCGCCTCGGCGCGCATGAAAAATGGATAAATGAAAATGGCAACGCTGGTGAGCTGGTATATATTCGCCGCAAGCTTCTCCCAGTCGTAAACCGGCGCGGACTCCGATGCCCGCCGGGCGGCCTCCCTGTTGAGCGAGGGCAGCAGCACAAGACGTATAAGAAAAAAGGGCAGCAAGAGTATGAAAGCGTTCGTAAAAATCAGCTCCGTTCGAAAGCTTCGACAGCCATTGTACCATGGCAGCAAAGCCGCAATGGTATAATGCGTTGTTCATTGTATCACAAAAGGTGCCGCTTTGGCAATTTGAACGTTTTTAGCCGCGGTGTTAAAACAAACTTAAATAATTTTCGTCTTTCCATTCGGGGCGCAAAGTGTTAAAATGTCAAATACACATGGCATTGCTCCAAGGAGGCATACATATGGAAAAGAAAACTATCGCGGTGGTATTCGGCGGCTGTTCGCCGGAGTATCCCGTTTCTCTGGAGTCGTCGCACTCCGTTATCATCAGCATGGACCCTGAGAAGTACGAGCTCATACTGCTCGGCATCACCAAGGGCGGAGAGTGGTTCCGCTACTACGGCGGCCCCGAGGGCGTGGAGAACGACACCTGGCGCGCCGGCCGCTGCGTCCCCGCCGTCATTTCCCCCGACCGCGAGGTGCACGGCATAGTCGAGTTCACGGCCGACGGCGTCAGGCAGACGCGCATAGACGCCGCCTTCCCCGTCATGCACGGCAAGAACGGCGAGGACGGAACTATACAGGGCCTGTGCGAAATGGCCGGCATCCCCATAATCGGCTGCGGAGCTCTCTGCTCCGCCCTCTGCATGGACAAGGACCGCGCACACAAGCTCGCCTCGCTGGCCGGTGTCGACGTGCCTCGCTCCTATGTCTTCACCTCCATGCCCGACGAGACAGAGCTGCGTGAAAAGGCCGCCTCGCTCGGCTATCCCGTATTCGTCAAGCCCGTTCGCGCGGGCTCCAGCTTCGGCATAACCAAGGTTTCCCGCGAAGCCGCTCTCATGGACGCGGTGAAGTTTGCCTTCCAGTATGACCGCGAAGTCATTATTGAGGAGACCATCTCGGGCAACGAGGTCGGCTGCGCCGTCATGGGCAACGAGGAACTGGTGATTGGCCGCGCAGACGAGATAGAAATCTTCGGCGATATCTTTGACTATGAGGAGAAATACACCCTCAAGACCGCGAAAATACACATGCCCGCCCGTGTGGACGCCGAAACCGAGGACCGCATCAGGGATACCGCGGCGAAGATTTATCACGCGCTCGGCTGTCGTGTAATGGCCCGCGTGGACATGTTCTTCACCGATGACGGCCGCGTGGTCTTCAACGAGGTCAATACCATCCCCGGCTTCACTCCGCACAGCCGCTTCCCGAACATGATGAAGGGCATAGGCCTCGACTTTCCCGCCCTGCTTGACGAGCTTGTCAAGTACACCTTTGAACAGTGAACATACCGCTGCTGGTAAACGCCGCTCATCCGCTCGCAGAAGGTTTCGAACCTTCTTCCCTGTCGCCCGCTCTGCCGGGCTCGGAGGTGCTGCTTGAAAGCGAGTGCGCCGCCGCCCTGACCGCTCTGGTGCGCGCCGTAGGCGGCGAGGGGAAGATTATTGCCGTCAGCGGATACAGGCCCCACGGCGAACAGGTTCTGCTGTGGGAAAACACTCTCAGGACCTGCGGCGAAGATTTTACGCGCAAATATGTCGCCCTGCCCGGCTGCAGCGAGCACGAGACCGGCCTCGCCATAGACCTCGCTCTCGACACAGGCGGGGAAGTTGACTTCATCCGTCCATATTTCCCCTACGACGGCGTCTGCGGCAAATTCCGCGCACGTGCGGCCGAATTCGGCTTCATCGAGCGCTATCAGTCCGGCAAGGAGCATATCACCGGCATCGCCGCCGAGCCCTGGCACTTTCGCTACGTAGGAGCTGAGCACGCTGCGGCGATGGCCGCGCACTGCCTTGCGCTGGAGGAATACGCCGAACTACTAACAACCCGGAGGTCTCTCCATGGACAAAGGGAGAAATTATAAAGGTATAGAGCTCTTCCGTGTAGCCGCGGCCTTTCTGGTCGTGGCAATCCACACCTCGCCGCTGGCGTCCTACTCGGCCGCTGCGGACTTCATCTTCACGCGCGTCATAGCTCGCGTCGCCGTGCCGTTCTTTTTCATGGCTACCGGCTATTTTGTCCTCGGCGGCGTGAGTGTGCGCAGAAGCCTCAAAAAGCTGCTCATAATCTATGCCGCTGCCGCGGCGCTCTACCTGCCGGTCAATGTCTATGCCGGGCATTTGCAGAGCTGGGGCCTGCTGGAGCTGGTGCGTCAGGTCTTCTTTGAAGGCACATTTTATCACCTATGGTACCTGCCGGCGTCCATACTGGGCCTCTGGCTCACTGATGTGCTGCTTCGCCGCCTGGGTGCAAAGCGCGCAGGTGCCGCAGTCATAGCCCTGTACGCGCTGGGCCTGCTGGGCGACAGCTACTGGGGCCTGATTAAAAACGTCCACGTACTCAGCTCTGTATATAACGGCATCTTCGCACTTATGGGCTACACGCGCAACGGGCTTTTCCTCGCGCCCATATTCTTCTACCTCGGCGCGCGGCTGCGCAGCGGAAAAAAACGCGCAATGGGCTACGAGCTGATGGGGCTTATAGCCGGCTTTGCCGTCATGCTCACCGAGGCGCTCTTCGCGCGCTCACGCGGATGGCAGCGGCACGACAGCATGTATGTGTTCCTGCCCTTCGTCATGTATTTCCTCTTCGCCCTGCTCATGAGGGCGCGCGGAAAGGTGCGCCTGCCCCTGGGCAATTTCTCACTGCTCGTCTACATCCTCCACCCCGCCGTCATTATCGCTGTGCGCGGCGCGGCGCGGGTGCTCGGGCTGTGGGGACTGCTGGTCGAAAACAGCCTCGGCCACTACATAGCCGTCTGCCTTGGCAGCGCGGCGGCCGGCGCAGTAATTCTCTGGCTCTGGGAGCGGATAAAGCCGCGCTCTGCCTCCTATGCCGCCAGGGCCTGGGTAGAAGTTGACCTCGCGGCGCTCAAAAGCAATGCAAAACGTCTGCAGGACTTTTTGCCGGAGGGATGCGAGCTGATGGCCGTGCTGAAGTGCGACGCCTACGGTCACGGGGCCGTGCGCTCGGCACTGGAGCTGAACCGTACCGGCGTCAGGGCCTTCGCCGTCGCCTGTCTTGCCGAGGGCGTCGAACTTCGCCGTGCGGGCGTAAAGGGCCTTATCCTCATACTTGGCTGCACGCCGGCCGACCAGTGGCGGGTCATACGGCGCTACTCACTCACGCAGTGCGCGGCTGACGCCGCCTACGCCCACGCGCTCAGCTCATCCGCGCGCGGCAGGATTGACGTCCACCTCAAGATAGACACAGGCATGCACCGCCTTGGCGAGAGCTGGGAGCACACCGACGCCATTGCGGAATGCTTCAGCCTGCCGAATCTTCACGTTACCGGTATGTTCACGCACCTCGCCGTCTCCGATTCGCTGGAAGCGGGCGACGTGGACTTTACCGAGGCGCAAAGCCGCCGCTTCTTCAGCCTCGCGGAAGAGCTTGCCCGCCGCGGAATAGACACCGGCGCGCTGCACACGCAGGCGAGCTACGGCCTCTTGAATTACCCCGACGCACGCTGCTCATACGCCCGCGCCGGTGTCGCACTCTACGGCGTCAAGAGCGATGGGCACGACGGCGTTCGCGACTGGCCTGGGCTTGTCCCCGCCCTTAGCCTCAGAGCCCGCATTGGCCTTGTGCGTGAGCTGCCCTCCGGCGAGAGCGTCGGCTACGGCCGAGAATTCACCACGGCGCGTGAGAGCAGGATTGCCGTGCTGCCCATAGGCTACGGCGACGGCGTCTTCCGCTGCGCCATGCACGGCGGCGCCGAGGCGCTGGTGAACGGGAGGCGCTGCCCGGTTGTCGCCCGCATCTGCATGGATCAGCTTTGCCTGGACGTCACCGACGCCGGCGAGGTAAAGCCCGGCGACGTCGCCACATTTATCGGGCGGGACGGAGCAGAATTCATAAGCTGTGAGGAATTTGCCGCCAAGTGCGGCACAATATCGAATGAAGTCCTCAGCCGCCTGGGCAAAAGGCTGCCGAGGGTATACAAATAAGAGAGAAGTGAAAAACAATGAAGCGCAACATAGCCTTCACCCATGCAAGACCGGTAAATTGCGGCGCTTGCATGGAGTAAAAAGCCGCACTATACATGCCGGCCTTGCCGCTCGACCAGTAAATTGGGAGGAAGGCCGCATGAAATATATAAACGCACGCCTGGCTCTGCCTGAGCCACTTGTTCGTGAACTGCAAAACTATGTGCAGGGCGCATATCTCTATGTGCCGTCGAATACGCAGCGCCGTTGGGGAGAACTGTCCGGCGCACGCGCTGAGCTGGAAGCGCGAAACCGTAAAATTCGCCGCCTCCGCCTCGGCGGAGCGTCTGTAGACGAGCTGGCAGAGCTCTATTGTCTTTCAGCCTCTGCCATAAGGAAAATATTATACCAGAAGTGAAAAGGCGCCGCTTGAAGCGGCGTCTTTTCACTTTTTATTTCGGCAGCGTTTTATAGATAGCTAGCTGCGCGCCGGCGTGCTATGCTTTGGGAAGAAAGGATGATTGCCCATGAATCCGGAACTAATCTATCCGCGTACAGGCGACCGCGAGACCGTATATCTAAAAAATGTAATCAACAATCCCCTTATATCCGTCGGTGATTATACAATATATAACGACTTCATAAACGATCCGCGTGAGTTTCAAAGCAGGAACGTACTTTACCACTATTACGTGAACAGGGATCGCCTCAGCATCGGCAGGTTTTGCTCCATAGCCTGCGGGGCCAAGTTCCTTTTCAACAGCGCGAACCACTCTCTGAGTTCGCTTTCCAGCTACACTTTCCCGATATTCTACGACGAATGGCTCCTGGACCCCGCCAGCGTTACAGACGCCTGGGACAACAAAGGCGATATCGTTGTCGGCAACGACGTATGGATTGGCTTTGAGGCCGTCATACTGTCCGGCGTCACCATTGGCGACGGAGCGGTAATAGGCGCGCGGGCGGTTGTCACGAAAGATGTGCCCCCATACACAATAGTTGCCGGCGTTCCGGCAAGGCCGCTGCGTTTGCGCTTCAGCCAGGATACAATCGAAATGCTTTCCGCTTTGCGCTGGTGGGATTGGCCCGCCGAAAAGCTCCGGCAGCATATAGGAGATATTCAAAGCGGGAACTTATACGCCCTGCTTGTTTAATCTCGCTCAAAAATCCGGCTGTTTTCGTCAATGCTGTGCCAGAAGCGGAAATATTCGCGGCTTGTTATCTCGCCTCCGCTTATCATAATCTCGTAGCTCTCTCCGCGCCAGCTGTAATAAACCTTTGCCTCGTGGCATCCGTTGCGCTCATAAAAGGCCTTGCGGCGCAGCCTCTGGGCATTGTTTTCAAGGCCTTGCTCGGGCCGTTCAATGTCTATGAGCAGTCTCCTGCCAGGCTTAATTGAGCGCACAATATTTATGACCTCGCTGCCATAGCCCCGGCCGCGCAGCTCTTCAGATACGGCCAGGTATATTATGTGCGCAATATCGCCCCAGTTGAGCAGTATCACGAAGCCGCAGAAGAGCTCTCCGTCAAAGAATCCGAAAAGCTCGCTGATGCCCGTCTCGTCGTCCAAAACGGCGCTTATACCCCATCGCTCATTCGCCGGGAACGCCCTTTCGTATAGTTCAAGTACTTTGTCAAGCTGCGGCGACGTACGTGTAATTTTCTTCAGAAGCAACATATTGACCTCTTTCTCTGCAGTTTGTTCAAGTATATCTCATGACGTCTCCGCCGTCAACGCAGTGAAGCAGCCGGGTTTTACCCGGCTGCTTTTCACAGTATTATGCAGATAAGTCCTCCGCTGCCCTCATTGACTATGCGTTCCATGGTGGCCCTGAGTTTGTTCTGCACGCCGGACGGCATGCGCTTAATCTTGGACTCCAGGCCCTCTTCAGCTATTACATACAGGCTTTTGCCGAAGATGTTGCTCTCCCATATCCGGCTTACATCCCCGTCAAAGCCTTGGAGCAGGAAGCCCATAATCTCCTCGCTGGCCTTTTCTCCACCCAGCGCAGGCGTCACTTCCGTTTCTATATTTGTCATTATCATGTGGATGCTTGGAGCGCTGGCCTTCAGCCTCACCGTATACCGGCCGCCCTGGCGAACTATCTGCGGCTCCTCAAGATGCAGCTCTCCCGGAAGAGGCATTACCACTCCGTAGCCCTTCTCACGTACATCCTTCAGAGCGTCCGAAATATGGTCGTAGTCGGCCTTGATATCGCGAATCTGTGTAAGCAGGCCCATGAGCTCTCCGTCATCACGTATTTCAAACCCGCACTGTTCGCTGATTGTCTGATAGTAAAGGGCGCGCGGCAGTTCTATGCTGGCAGTTACGCCACCTGTACCCATATCAACTCCGGTAACCCCGGCCGAATTTACCTCTTCCCTGCCGGCAATAGCTTCCATTATCCCAAAAGCGTCGCGCACGCGGCTCATGTTCTGTACGGCGTCTGCAATGGCGCCCAGTATACCGCTTTTAAGCGGAGATTCCGAGCTGAGTGCGTCCAGCCAGCTGGGCAGGTAAATCCCCAGTTCAGCGATTGGGAATTCGTACAGCGCGAGCTTCAATATTGAGTCTATATCCTCAGCGCTGAGTTCCAGGCAGTTTACGCATACACAGGCAACCGAGTATTTATCTTCGAGCTCGCTTCTGAGTTCCTGCGCCGCCTCTCCGGACGGATTGGCGCTGTTTAGCACCAGGACGAAAGGCTTGCCTATCTCGCGCAGCTCATTTATTACCCGCTCCTCCGCCGGAACATAGTTCTCACGCCCGATGCCGCAGACGCTTCCGTCTGTGGTCATAACTATGCCAATGGTAGAGTGGTCGGTTATAACCCTCCTGGTTCCCTCCTCGGCGGCCCTGCTCATCGGGACTTCCTCCTCGAACCATGGCGTGGCCACCATGCGTTCAGACCCATCTTCGAACTGGCCAGCTGCACCTTCAACCATATAGCCCACGCAGTCTATCATGCGCACCGAAAAGCTCACGCCTCCGTCCAGCGTTACATTCACCGCATCTTCCGGCACGAATTTAGGCTCCGCCGTCATTATTGTCCGCCCGGAGCCGGACTGAGGAAGCTCGTCTTTAGCGCGTTCTCTGGCGTAGACATCCTCTATATTCGGGATAACAAGCGTCTCCATAAAACGCTTTATAAACGTGCTCTTACCGGTGCGGACCGGCCCCACAAGGCCCAAATAGATGTCGCCGCCGGTGCGGGTGGCAATGTCCTGATATATTGAAGTGTTGGTCATGTTCCGCCCTCTTTTCCCGTTGAACTCATGTTGCAGAATATGAGGACGAGAGCGGGAATATGCAGGAGGAGCCTAATGTTTTGAATTGCCGGTATATCTCACGGCTCTCACATGAGCTCCAAACCGCGCTCTATGAATTCCTCGGCTGCGGCACCGGAGAGCATATACTCACCATCCAGACTGAAAAGATGAGTAAAAAACGTGTTGAAGTATTCAACAGACTTTTGTGAGCTAATCTTAATAGAGGCATACCAGTCATTTTCTATTCCGGCCATGAATCCGCCGCTCCGGCTTAGATATACGGAGAGATGCGTGTCCCGGCGGCTTAGCAAGGGGTTGTCGTCATTGAGTATTTTGAGCTGACACGCGCCAGACCGCATGTTCTCCAGCAGCTGCTTCAAATGGACGGCCCGATCCTCTCTTTCCAGCTGCATTTCACGGCCAAACAGGAAAATATGTCCGCTGTATATATACTCCAGCAGCGCCGAACGATAGAGTATAACCTCTCTCTTGGCGTTTGAGCAAAGGCTGTTGTAGTACATCTGGAAATCATCGTTTGCCAGTTCCGGCAGATAGCGGGAAGCTATGTCTCTTGCAAAGGCGTCGTCGATATATATTGGGTGCATCGTATACAACAGATAACGCAGAGAACCGGACATTACAAAGTCATACAGGAAGTGGCTCTTCTCCAGCTCGTCCTTACCCAAAAAGCTCAGCAGCTTTGGCCGGAACGGAAGCATGGCGTGTACGCCGGACATGAACCGGCACAATACCGCTCTGTCATTGCATAAAATCATGTGCGGCTCGGGCGAAATTCCGCTGTACAGAATCCAGCACATAAGGTTTTCACCAATTGCCGTGATATATCCGGGACTGCATGACGGCATATCTTCAGAAACATAAAATTCATAGCGGACGCGAGGATCAAACTTGGACAGCGTACAAATTGTTGAGCAGTAAGTATCTATGTTTTTTGAAAACGCCTCCATATCAACAATCTGGTGAACAGTAATCCGCACGTCATCAGTTATCCCTGGCGCAGAAAGAACTTCATCCCAAAAACGCATATTCTTATTGCTGTAAAGCTCCAGAGGCGTGGTCGTAAAGAAATCCACGCTGTAGCCGTCTGCCTCATCAAGGGCACGAAGTATGGCGTCGGAGTACATGCCTGTCGTTCCTGCATTTCCGCTTCCGTGTAAAAGCACCGCATTCGGGTTGGCTACTATATGCGCCGACGGAGACGCTGAACCGTCATAGTCCTCTTTGAGGCCCGCCGCTAATGTTTCCTCAAGCCAAGCGGTCTCAGTGCCATACGCGACCCCCAGCCTCTCTATTGCCTGACTGTCGCTTCCGGAAACGATTATAGCTGCAATCTTTTCAAACAGGTCGTCGTTCCCTCTAAGAGATGGGAGTTTTATATCGTTTACCCACCGGCTTATATAGCTCGTGTCGTATCCCAGCGCGGCTGCCAGGTGAGCGCTTTTTATGCCACTGATATTGAGCAGTTGCTTCAATGTTTGACCAAATGTCATTAATACACCGGCTTTCAGTAAATTTGAAAGTCAAAAAAATGACTATATATTGATTATAAACATTTAAGCTTCGCTTTTCAAGTTGCCGCCAGTGCACAATTGACGTAATATTGGCGTTTTATATAACAAATTGCGTTGTTTCAATTTGATTCAATTGAATTCATTGCATTGCAGCGGACGAAACTTTCTTCACCCGATTTCATTTGCGGCAACTTTAACATGTCTGTTAATATTTTGATAGACAAACGCCGCGCAAGGCGGTAAGGAGGAAAACAAATGGAAGACAAGAGAAAGGGGCGACTGTTCTACGGATGGATAATCGTGGTTGTGCTGTTCATAGTCACGATGCTGCCAATGGTGTTTATCAGCAGCTTCTATTCGTATTACCAGATGCCAATCTGCAGTGAATTCGATTGTTCCTATGTTGAGTTCAATATCTCCAACATAGCCTCAACCGTCGCCGGAATGCTTTTCAGCCTTTTTGCTGCGAAGGTTGTGACCAAGGGGAACACCCGCATGTGGATGTTCATAGGCGGAACGGTAGCCGCTCTGGCAATGCTTGCCCAGAGCTATATCACAAGCCTGTGGCACCTCTACATAACCTTTTTCATAGTAAACTTTGCACTGTCTGCGACAACCTACGTGCCAATTAACTATATCATTTCGCGTTGGTTCGTAGACAAAAAAGCGCTTGTTACAAGCATAGTCTTTACCGGTTCCGGACTTGGCGGCGTGCTCTTCTCCGATCTGGCCTCCGGCATAATAGCCGACATGGGCTGGCGCACCGGTTTCAGAGTCACGGCAATCATCGTCTTTGCCACCGCGGTGATAGTGCTGCTGTTTATACGCAAGGCTCCGGAGGACATGGGCCTTGAACCTTACCGCAAAGCGGAAGCTGCCGCCGCGGGGACTGCTGGCGGAAAAGCGCCCGGCGCGGGCTGGGCCGGGCTGAGCAGAGGCGAGGCGGTCAAGACAAGCTCGTTCTGGTTCTACGCCATCAGCCTCATCTGCTGCGGCATCGTCGCCGCCGGCGTGGCAACGCAGATACCTACCTACCTCACCGAAAACAGCATAGACTATGCCCCCGTGTTTGCAGTGTTCAGCGGCGTTGGAATTGTAGCCAAGCTCATTATCGGCCCAATCATCGACAAAGTCGGACTCTCCAAGGGCACGATTCTCACCGCAGTGCTGGGTATTGCAGCGTTGATTTTCCTGGTCATGGTCCCATCTCTCGGCGTGACGTCCAGTTATATCGCCATGATTATATTCCCCTTTGGCGGTGCCATCACCTCGCTCGCCCCGCCTCTCCTCACCGGGATGTGCTTCGGTCAGCGCGACTTCGGAGGCATTTACGGCCTGGGCAACACATTCTTTATGGCAGGCTGCATGGTTGGCCCGATGATGACCTCGGCATTGCGGGATACTTTTGGCAGCTATCAGTCCGCGTGGTTCGTCTGCATGGTGGCTTTTGCCCTGATTTCCATATGTGCCATATTGGCCGTTACTTCCGCAAAAAAGCTCCGCAGCTGAAACTAATCGGAGGCGCAATATGAACAATAAGAAGAAATTCTTTTACGGCTGGATCATCGTGGCCGCGCTGTTTCTGGTCACGATGCTGCCTATGGTGTTCATCAGCAACTTCTTCTCATACTATCAGGTGCCTATATGTGAAGAATTTGGCTGTTCATATGCGGAGTTCAATATCTCCAACGTGGCCTCTACCATAGCGGGCATACTTTTCAGCCTTGCTCTGGCGAGCAAGGTAGGCAAGGGACGCACACGGCTCTTCATGCTTGCCGGAGGCCTTGTCGCCGCAGCCGCTATATACTTTCAGAGCTGCATCACCGCCGTATGGCAGCTGTATATAACGTTCTTTGTTGCGAACTTTGCCTTTTCCGCCATGACCTATGTACCTATAAACCTAATTATATCCAACTGGTTTGTAGACAGGAAGGGCCTCGTTACAAGTATCGTATTTGCGGGTTCAGGCCTTGGCGGCATGGTTTTCTCATCGCTAGCAGCAGATATTATCGCAAACAGCGGATGGCGGATGGGTTTCAGGCTCACGGCAATTATAACGGCAATTGTGGCTGTTCTTGTATTCCTGCTGGTACGCAAATCGCCCGCCGAGATGGGACTTGAACCCTATGCCAAATCCTCCGCCGGTGCGCAGAGTTACGGAGAAAGCTCCGCCGGTCCCGCCGACGACTGGCCCGGACTCAGCAAGGCCGAAGCGCTCAGGACAGGCAGCTTCTGGCTATACGCAGCCTGCCTTGTCTGCTGCGGAATAGTGGCTGCCGGCGTGTTTACTCAGGTTCCCACATATCTCATTGAAAACGGCGTGGACTATGCCCCCGTCATGGCCGTGTTCAATGGCGTAACCGTCGTCGGCATGGTGGCTATCGGGCCTATAATCGACAAGCTTGGACTTAAAAAAGGCTGTGTACTCACCTGCCTCGTCGCTGTTGTCGCGCTTATCTGCCTGATGCTGGTGCCGCAGTTTGGCTCTGCCGCGGCCTATGCCTGCATGATAATTATTCCGTTTGGCGCGGGCATAACCTCGCTTGCCCCTCCCCTGCTCACCGGCAGCATGTTCGGTTACAGAGACTACAGCGGAATATACGGTCTGGGCAACTCCTGCTTTATGATTGGCTGCATGATAGGCCCAGTCCTGTCGTCCGGCCTGCGTGACGGCACCGGGTCATATCAGCCGGCCTGGATTGCCATGGCCGCCGCCTACGTCCTGCTGGCCGCAACCGCGGTGCTGGCCGCCTCTGCTGCTAAGAAGCTGCACAAGTAAAGAAAGCAAATCAATTAAATTACAAGGAGAGAAAATAATGCTTAATCTCATGTCACCCGGCAAAATCGGTTCACTTGAACTGAAAAACCGCATCATCATGGCGCCAATGGGCCCCCACTTCGGGGACATAGGCCCGAAAGCCGTCGAGTACTTTTCGGCCAGATCCAGCGGCGGCGCGGCCATGATCCTCGTAAACATGACTGTCACGGACTACTTCGAGGATACGAGCGCTTCTCTTGTCATAACTGAAGATAACTTCAAGTATTTTAAGGAAATCTGTGACCGAGCCCACGAAGCCGGTTGTAAGGTTGGCGTCCAGTTGATGCCAGGTTGCGGGCGCATGGCGGGCCCCGCAAAAATGTACCCTGTACCTATCAGCGCTTCCGACTGCGGCTGGCTGTATGCGCCAAATGTTAAATGCCATCAGCTTACCATCGAAGAAATTGAAAAGTTAATTTCGGAGACTGAACGCACTGTACGGCTGACTCACGCCGCTGGTGCTGACTGCTATGAGATGCACGCCTACGGTGGCTATCTAAATGACCAGTTCCTGACCGCCGCATGGAACACCCGTACGGACAAATACGGCGGCGACGTGCGCGGCCGCGCCACTTTCCTGCTTGAGCAGATAGCGGCCGTCAGGAAATGCGCCGGTGAGGACATACCCA
>CALXGL010000107.1 GCA_944387825.1 uncultured Oscillospiraceae bacterium
GCCAGCTCGCTTGACGCCGAAGTATGGCTCATTCCTCGTATATGAGCAGTGAGCCGTCCTGAAGCTCAGCGCCGCATTTGGGGCATTTCCTTGACATCCTTCTTACCTCCTTAATTCGTCAGCGGGAGCAGCCCAAGCGCCGACGCCGCAGAGGCAGCCGTGCGTTTTGCGGAGAGCGGCGAACAGCCCGAGGTCATAGTTGTAGACCCGCCGCGCAAGGGCATGGATGAGGCGGCTGTCGCCGCCGTGGCCTCCATGCGCCCGGAGCGTATTGTCTATGTCTCCTGCGACTGCGCAACACTAGCACGCGACGCCGCCCGCTTCCAGGCTCTTGGCTACAAAGCCCAAACCGCCACCGCCGTAGACATGTTCCCCAGAACCGCGCATGTCGAGACGGTGATGCTGCTGTATAAGGTTTTATAATAACGCACGGGCAGGAAGGCGTCCGGATTGGCGGGCGTCTTCCTGCCTGCCTGTGTTTTCAGCGAACTGCGCTGCTCATACATTCACAGTCGGTTTTTAAGCACAGCGTGTTGACAGCAACAATTTTTAGAGTATTTTTTAAGATATTAAAAACATTGTTGAGCGGTCCTGAAAATGCTATTTACTCGAGACAGAACATTTTACCGCAGCCTGGTCACACTTGCGATACCTATAGCGCTTCAAAATCTTGTGACCTTTTCGGTCAATCTGGCCGACAGCGTAATGGTCGGAGCACTGGGCGACGCCGCGGTATCCGGTCTGTACATGGGAAACCAGATACAGACTCTGCTGCAGGTGTTCAGCGCCGGTATAGAGGGCTCCATACTCGTGCTTGCCTCCCAGTACTGGGGCAAGAGTGACGTAGTATCCATACGCAAAATAGTGGCCATAGGCCTGCGCTTTTCAATCATGGTCGGCGCGCTGCTGAACGCGGTTTGCGCCATCTTTCCGGACGAAATAATCGCGCTCTTTGCCAAAGACTCCTCCACCGTCGCTCTGGGTGGAGATTATCTCGGCATCGTATGCTTTACCTACGTGTTTTTCTGCCTTACGCAGTCGCTGATAGCGGCCATGAGAAGCGTCGAAGCGGCAAGGATAGGCCTGTACGTCTCACTTTGCTCGCTTATAACGAACGTAATCCTCAACTATATACTCATATACGGCAAGCTCGGCTTCCCGGCGCTGGGCGTCAAAGGCGCGGCGATAGCCACGCTTGTAGCCAGGATGGTCGAAGCTGCGATAATATCGGCATACGTATTTCTCCATGACAGGAGGCTCGGCTTTTCCTTGAAGGACATGCTGGCAAAAGACAGGCTGCTTTTCAGGGATTTTGTCAAGTACGGCTTGCCGATAATAGCCGGACAGATGGTATGGGCCGTGAACATGCTTGTCAGCTCCGCTATTATGGGCAGGCAAGAGGCCGGCGGCGCAGTAGCGGCAACCAGTATTGCAAGCACTGTGAACAACCTCGCCTATGTTGTAATGAACGGCATGTCCGGGGCCGTAGGCATAGTTACCGGCAAGACAATAGGCGGAGGCCACGAGAAAAAAATGCGCGAATATTCGCGTACCACACAGATGATATTCCTCCTGCTCGGCCTGGTGAACGGCCTCGGAGTGTTTCTGCTAAAGCGCCCGATAATATCCCTGTACGCCGTAAGCGACGCCGCGGCGGCAGAGGCTGTCAGGTATATAAACGTACTTGCCGTGACCATAGTGGGCACAAGCTATCAGGCGATGTGTCTGTCCGGCCTGGTGAAAAGCGGGGGCGACATATCGTTTGTCTTTAAAAACGACTTTATCTTCGTGTTTTTTGTCGTGCTTCCTTCGGCCATAATTGCCACAGCATTGAACGCTCCCGCATGGGTGGTGTTTGCCTGTCTGAAATGCGACCAGATACTGAAATGCTTTGTGGCGGTCATAAAGGTAAACAGCTACAACTGGATGAAGAACCTGACAAGATAATATAATTTCCACATTCACAATTTTTTCAGGCTCGTTTCAGCTTCAGGTAGTATAATGCATATTGGTGAATTGCAATGACCGTACTGGTAATTGAAGATGAGCGCCTGCTTTCCGAGTCGCTATGCGAGCTGCTGGCACAGCATGGGTTTATGACCGAGGCGGCGTATGACGGGCCGTCGGGCCTCGAATTCGCATTGACCGGGGTCTACGACCTCATTGTGCTCGACGTTCTGCTGCCGGGCTTCGACGGCTTTGAGCTTGCGCGCCGGCTGCGTGCCAGGCGCGTGGGCACTCCCATTCTGATGCTTACGGCGCGCTCCGGGCTGGACGACCGGGTCGAGGGCCTCGACGCCGGGGCGGATTACTATCTCGCCAAACCCTTCGAAGCGCGCGAGCTCCTGGCCTGCATCAACGCCATTCTGCGCCGCCAGGGCAAGCAGGTGGAGGAACTTAGCTTCGGCGGCACTTCGCTGGACCTAGCCTCGGCTGAGCTCGTATGCGCGGAACGGAGCGCGCGCCTTTCAGCGCGCGAATTTGAGCTTGCGCGCTGTCTGTTTTCCGCAGCCGGGCGCATCGTCAGCAAGGAAACGCTGCTGGTAAAGGTCTGGGGCTGGGAAAGCGAGGCCGTGGAAAACAACGTCGAGGTCTACGTGGGGTTCTTGCGCAAAAAGCTCTCCGCAATCGGCTCCTGCGTCAAAATAAAGGCCCAGCGCTCGCTTGGCTACTATCTGGAGGCGGAAGCATGATAAGACGACTGCGGCTTAAATTCGTGGTCATAAACATGGCGCTCGTCACAGCGCTTCTATGCGTTATTCTGGCGCTTGTATACTACTCCACGGCGGCAAATCTGGAAAATGACTCGATAAACATGCTGCGCAACGTGGCGATAAACCCGCCGCGGCCAGCGCCGGGCGAGACCATTGAGGACGTCAATCTGCCCTTCTTTACCATTCAGCTCGGTCCGGACGGCGAGGTGAGCGAGGCCTGGGGCGGTTACTTTGACCTCACAGACCTCGAGGCGCTGCGAGCGCTTGTGGCGGAGGCGCTCTCCTCCCCCGGCGGCGTAGGCGTTGTAGACGGCCGTTCGCTGCGCTATTATCGTGCGGAGCTGCCCGGGCGTGAGTGCGTAGTTTTCGCGGACATATCCAGCGAGCAGGCCACGCTTGCCGGACTTTTGCGCACCTGCGCCATAATAGGCGCTCTTGGTTTTGTTGCCTTCCTTGCGCTGAGCATAGCTCTCTCTCGCTGGGCGGTGCGCCCCGTGGAAAAGGCCTGGAGCGAACAGAAGGAATTTGTCGCAGCCGCCTCGCACGAACTCAAGACGCCGCTGGCGGTCATCATGGCAAACGCCGAGCTTTCAGAGCCGTCCCGTCAAATTGAAAACATACGCTCCTCCGCGCAGCGCATGAAGGTTCTCACGGGGCAGCTTCTGGCGCTGGCAAGAGCGGAAAACGAAGGCGAAAAGTCCGAAAAAAGCGTCTGCGATCTCAGCTCGGCCGTAGAAGGCGTCCTGCTGGAATTTGATCCCGTGTGTTTTGAACAGAACCGGCAGCTTACAAGCAGCATAGAGCCGGGACTGAACGTCCGCGGCAGCAGCGCGAAGTTTGCTGAGCTCACTGAAATACTCCTTGACAACGCCGTAAAGTACTCGCTCCCTGGCGGAAGGATAACCGTCACGCTCAGAGCCCTAGGCTCGCGCCGCTGCGAGCTGACTGTAGCCGACGAGGGCGAGCCGATAGAGCCCGAGGAACTTCAAAGCCTCTTCAAGCGCTTCTACCGTTCGCCGCAGTACAAGTCGAGCCCGGGCTTCGGACTGGGTCTGGCCATTGCCGAAAGCATTGCAAAACGGGCACACGGCAGGATCAGCTGCGCAAGCTCCGGCGGGTGGAACCGATTCACGGTCGAGCTGCCCAGGGACACAACAGTTCAGCGCGGAAAATGAGAAAAAGCGCCCCGGCGGGGCGCTTTTCTTTTTTTATCCGAGCACTATCGCGTTGACGGCCTCTATCAGGTCTACCACCTGGCTTCTGGCCACGCTGCCTATGCTCTCTCCGTCCACATAGGCCCGGCAGCTCTCGCCGTCCGCGCGGCAAAGGCGTACGCTCACCTCGGGGCTGCCCTCCAGAGCCAGCACCGCAGTGAAGCTTATCTCCGTCGTGCCGGAGCCTGTCTCCGCGTCGAAGCTGCTGACGGTAAGGTTCGTTATCGCCGCCTCGATGTCGGCGATATCTATCTGCGAGCCCTCATAGTACCATTGCGTCTCTTCGCCGCTCTCGTCCTCCTCCGCTTCTTCCGGCGGCGTTGTTGTAAACTCGAATGTCTCTCCGTCGAGCGTGACAGAAAGGCTCGCGATGTTTTCCGTATCGGCCGGGAAGAGCTCAGTGTGGCGCAGGTCGTTATACGAGCACTCCATGAGCCGCGTGAACGTGTCGTAATCTATCTCGTATATAATTGAACTCTCGCCCACGCGCAGATAGGCAACGGCGTCCTCGTCCGCGGGCTCTTCCGTCTCCGCGGCGGCCTCCTCGGCCTCCATGGCTTCCAGCACCTCGTCCCAGTCGGTGAGCTTATCCTCGGCGCTCCGGGAGACGGCGATTGTGAAGTTCAGTATTTCAGCGTCCTCGCTGCTCGACTCGGGATATTCTATAGTCACGGTCAGCTCCGGCTCGTCGAGGCCGGTCGCGGCGATGTCTTCCTCCGCGGCAGCATAGGTGTAGTAACCGTCGAGCGCGAGCGAGGAGATATAGCTCACGTAGCTGTTGACGCTGTCGGTATCCAGCACGTCCCCGTCCGCATAGTAGACGTCATCCTCGCGGTATGAGCCGCCGGACTCACTGCGCTCAATCGTATAGTCCTCAGCACCTGAAAAGTCAACGCGCGTGACGTCTGCGAAGGAAGGTATCTCGTCGTCAAGCATGAGGTCATCGAGAGTCAGTTTATAGTAGTCCATGGGGTCGTTGTTCACCAGATAGACCTTGCCGTCGCCTGTGGAGACGTAGCGCTGATAGTCGAGCTCGCTGTAATTGCCGATGAGTATCTCGTAGCTTTCGCCGCCGACGTCAATATTTATGGTGCACAGCGGGTCATCCAGTCCGTACTGGCTGTAGTCGCTGACGTCCTCAATGACGAAGGCCGCCTGAAGCGCCTCAAACTGCTCCAGAAGCGCCGTTACGGCCTCGCCGTCCACGGGAAAAGCCGCATCGGCATCACAGGTCCAGCCTCCGTCATTGGTAAAGGCGAGAGAGACGGTCTGGTCCTCATCGTCCGTATACTCCCACTCAAGAGCCGTGACGTCCGAAACCGGCAGTTCAAAAACCACCTCTCCGCTCTCGGCTATGGCTTCCCTCTCGCGCTCCGTGAGGCTGACGCCGACTGTTACGCCGACGGCGAGCACAAGTATGCAGAGCAGGGCTATAAGCCGCGTTTTACGCTTCATTTAAGCAGCCTCCTTCTTCTCACAACCACGGCTATACCCACGCCGATGAAAGCCAGGGGTATTACGCCTATAAGCAGGAACTTCAGCAGCCCGGCTGTTGAGTCGCTTATGGTAAGATAATTGTAGTTCAGGGATTTGGCACGTATCGCCATGGTCTCGCTCTCGCCTATGAGCGAGCTCAGCGCGTTCATTGCGAGGTTGACGTTGGCGCCGGAGGAATAAGCGTTGTACATGTCCTCAAGGAAGATGCCGGAGTTTATCCACACAAGGTCGCCTCCGCCTTCGTACTCCACCTGTACTCCAAGAGAAAACGGTCCGTCTATGTCTCCGTTCTCTTTCTCGTATGTGGTCATATCCCACCCGGCAAGCTTGCTGAAAGCGGCGTCGGAGGTTGTGAGCAGGCTCGTCACCGTGGCGGAGGAGCTGTTGTCTCCAACTTCCAGTCCGCCGGCCAGCGGCATTATAAGATAGTAGCCCTCGTCGGTGAGCGGGCTTGTTATATCGCTCTCGGCCATGTCCGGCATAAGGAGCGCGGGGGTGGAGAAGGCGTAGTGCGCGCGGTCGCCCTCAATGACAATGCCTTCGACGGGCGTTACGCCGTAGGGTTCAAGGATACCGTACAGGTTCGTCAGCTCCGCATCCTGGGTCGGCCCGGCCATTACAAGCAGCTTGCCGCCGTCAGCGACATAGTCCGAAAGCAGCTCTGCCTCGTCGGCCGACACATCGCTCTGGGGAGAATAAATGATGAGCGCGGCCGCGTCCTCGGGTATCTCGTCGGAATTGAGCAGGCTGAAGTCCTCCACGGTGATGTTGTCCTTCTCCAGGCTGTCAGAAAATGTAGCGGGCAGCTCGCTCTCTCCGTGGCCGGTAAGGCGGTACACCACCGGCTGGTCCGGATTTGTCACATAGTCTATCGCGGAGGTTATCGCGCCCTCTCCGTCAAAGCTCGTCGTATAGCTGTACGAATACACGCTCGAATCCGTGATGTAGATGTCGGTATACGGTATATATCTGCTGCGCTCACCGCACTCCACCACGAGGGAGTTATTATACACGCTGTCGTCTTCGTCGATGTATTCCTCGGCGAAGGTGGGATAGACGTCCGGATTGCGCTTTTCGACCTTTATGTGCTCCGAGAGGCTCTCATAGCGGTCCAGCAGCTTTTCAATCACGGCGTCCTCGGCATCGGCCTGAACTATCCAGTAGATGGTCACGTCCTCCGTGAGCGCATTGACGACGCTCTTTGTGTTGCTGGTGACGGAATACAGCTTGCTGGAGCTTATGTCATACTCCGTGGCGCTCGCCGGAAGGGCGGCCATGCAGACGTTGACGGCTATGAGTATGGCGAGCACAACGGCGGTTATGACGATGCTGTATGCGCCCGCGCGCATGGCCCCCGAGGGATTGAACCTGGATTTCTTCATCAGTTGTACCTCCTTTTCTCCAGCGACTGCACCGAGAGGAAGACGAAGAAGCCTATTACGCTCAGATAGAACACCACGGCCTTGAGGTCAAAAACGCCGTTCACAAAGGTGTAGAAGCGTTCGAAGAGCGAGAGCGCGCCCATTATCTCCGGCAGCAGGCCCTCCATGGATTCAGGAGCGAGGATATACAGCGCAACGCTCGCCGCGCTCAGCGCGAGACCGACCCAGTACCCCAGCGAACCGTTGCCCGTAAGCAGCTTGAGCACCAGTCCGACGGCGCAGGCGAGGACAATAAGCGCGATAACGCTTCCAAGCGCGCTGGAGGACACATACTCCGAAAGGCTGACGCTGTAGTAGTTGAACAGCACGACGGCTATGCCCACGCCGGCGGCAAGCCCCTGATTCTCCGTGAGCGAGGATATGAACATGCCGATACTCAGGAGCGCCGCACCCAGCAGGAAAAACGCAAAGATGCTGCCGTAGCTGGTGGGCAGGTACACCTCGCCGAACTGCGCAAACACCAGCGGATATACGGCTATGATGGCCAGCGGCACAAGATACAGGACTATGAGCGCCGCGTATTTGCCAAGTATCACTTCCACAGTGGAAACAGGCAGCGAATATAAAAGCTGATCAGTCTTCTGCCGCCGCTCCTCCGCCAGCACGCGCATGGTGAGTATGGGGACTATTACGACGAAAATAAGGCAGCCGAAGCTGAGCACGTATTCAAAATTGCTGACCGCCGCCTGAATGTTGTACATCATGGCGCCAATGCCCACGAAGCAGAGCAAAAAGGCCGCGAAAAGCCAGGCGGTCAGAGTGTGGAAATAGCTTTTTAGCTCATGCGTAAATATGGCGGTCATGCGGTCACGTCTCCTTCCGTAAGCTCAAGGAAAATCTCCTCGAGGCTGGCTTTTTTGACTCCGAGCTCGCACAGGGCCGTGCCGGCCGAGGCAAAGGCCGTGAAAATACCGCGCGAGAGCTCGTATATGTCCCCCTGCCCGGCGGAAACCGTGAGCCTGCAGCGCTCCGGCGTGTCTGAGACGACTGTAATGCCGGCGACGTTTGGTATGTCCGCAATAAGCGTTTCGGCCGCGGCGGCGTTTGTCTCCGCCGTAACGGTGATTTCGCCCAGCGCCGCGAGCCTCGCCTCAAGCGCGTCGGGCGCGTCGAAGGCGACGAGCCTGCCGTGCGAGATTATTAGTATCTTGCTGCACATGGCCTGCACCTCGGACAGAATGTGCGAGGATATTAGCACCGTGCGGCTCCTGCCCAGGGACGCTATGAGCGAGCGTATCTCAAGAATCTGCAGCGGGTCGAGACCGACGGTGGGCTCGTCAAGTATGACCGTGTCAGGCTCGCCGAGCAGGGCCTGCGCTATCCCGACGCGCTGGCGGTAGCCCTTGCTGAGCGCGGATATGCGGCGGGAACGCATGTCGCCGATGCCCGTCTCTTCAATCACCGCCTCCATCTGCCTTTTCAGCTCCGCTCCGCGCACTCCCTTGGCCTCTCCGACGAAGCGCAGGTATTCCATGGGCGTCTCGCCCAGATACAGCGGCGGCTGCTCCGGCAGGTAGCCCACGCGCCTTTTCGCCTCGCGCGGGCTCTCATATATGTCGTAGCCGGAGATTTTCACCGTTCCGTCCGTAGCGGAGAGGCAGCCCGTCATAATATTCATGGTGGTTGACTTTCCCGCTCCGTTCGGGCCGAGGAAGCCGTAGACGCCCTCGCTTTCAATCTCAAAGCTGAGGTCGTCTACCGCCGTCACTGCGCCGTAGCGCTTGGTGAGATGTTCAACTTGCAGCATAATATGCCCCCTAACACAGGATGCGGTCATTATACGCCCCGAAGCTGAAACGAAACTGAAAACGCCCCGGCATATGCCCGCCGGGGCGCGGCTGAATTGTAAACTTTCGCTTAATTTTGCACACGAGCGTGCTAGTTAGGGGCAAAAAGCTACCAGTTAGGGGATTTGCCGCCGGAGGGCTTGTACGCGCGGCGCAGATTTGATAAGATAAGCAAAAAACCGAAGGGAGGCGGCGAAATTGAAAAAAGCGGCGAATTGGCTGTGCGCGCTGGCGTTTGTGCTGGTGTGCGCGCTTGTGCTCGGCTTCTTCACGCCGCTGATGGAGACGGGCGGGGCGATTCCCATGCTCGAGTGGGAAAGCGCCGCGGTAACGGACGCGGACGGGCGCGAGACGCCCTTTGACATGTATTCCGCCGCGCCCGGGCTCGAAGAGGGCGAGAGCTACCGCTTTACAGTGACGCTGCCCGCGCGGGACGCATTGAGCTGTATCACGCTCGACGGCGGCGCGGGCCTGAGCGAGCTTGCGCTCGACGGCGAGGTTATATACGCCTCGCGCGCGGGAGAGCTCACCTCTTCCCTGCGTATTCTGCTGCCGGAGGGCGGCGGAGGGGAAACGCTTACGCTGGATTTCGTCCCCGAGGGCGAGACGGGCGTGTTCCCGCCCATCCTGCAGCTCACGGACGAGGCCTCGGACGAGCGCGACAGCATGGCCTACGCCAACCACTACGCCATACCGGCGGGCGCGATGGCGCTGACGCTGGTGCTGCTGTGCGGGCTTTTCCTGCTCGGGCTGGCGGGCGGACGACCCGACTGGCGGCTGCTGACGCTCATTTTCGCCGCCGCGATACTGATAGCCGACCCCCTCTGCCAGAGCTTCGGGAACTATTTCTTCCCCGGCTGGCTCATAGGCCTGTTCAGCTGGGGCGGCTGGGAATGGCTCGCCGCGCTGGCGCTCCTCGCGTATCTCGCGCTGCACCGTTCGCGGCGCTTCTGGGCGCTGTGGGGCGTGATGACGGCGGTCAGCGCGGTGGCAATCCTGCTCTGCTGGGGCGTTTCGTACCTGCGCGGTGAATACCTTGCAAAATACATTTCCTCTCTCTTCTCCGAGCTGTCCATGGGATACTTCAGCAACCTGCTCTACTGGCTCACGGGCTGGCTCGCAATGGTCTGCACGCTGCTTTCGGCCTGTGAGCTGCTGCGCTCCTATACCTCCGCGCGGGCCGAGGCGCGGGCGCTGGCGCTCAAGAACCACCTCGTCATGGAGAATTACCGCTCCATCGAGGCCAAGCTGCGCGAGGGCGCGGCGCTGCGGCACGAGATTTCCCACCGGCTCGCCGTCATGGACGCCTACGTCCAGAGCGGGGACTACGAGGCCCTTGCGCGCAGCCTCGGCGACTGGCGCAGCAAGGACTCCGTCGTCGCCGTGAACGCGCGTTTCACGGAGAATATCGCCGTCAACGCCATGCTGCAGGACGCCGCGAGCCGCGCGGAAGCGGCGGGGATAGAATTCGCCGCCGCGGCGGTGCTGCCGCGCGAGCTGCCCATTCCCGAAGCCGACCTCTGCGCGCTGCTCATGAACATGCTGGACAACGCCGTCGAGGGCGCGTCGCGCACGCCCGACGGGCAGCGTAAGCGCATACACGTACAGCTGCGCGCCTCCGGCGGCTTCCTCGCCATAAGCTGCGTCAACAGCTTCGACGGGCGCGTGAACACCGACGAGCGCGGCGCGCCGCTCACCACGAAGCCGGACCCGGAATACCACGGCTTCGGCCTTTCGCAGATGCGCGCCGTGGCCGAAAAGTACGGCAGCATACTCGACCTGAGCTGGGACAGGGCCGAATTCACCGTACAGACGGCGCTGAAAATATAAAAGAGGCCGTGGCGGCCTCTTTTTTTACGCGTTATTCAGATACCGGACAAGCGCGCTCTGGAAGGGCGCGTAGCAGCGGCGGCTGACGGGCAGGGTCTCGCCGCCGCGCAGGCGCAGCTCCGTGCGGCCCACCTCGGCCACCCAGGCGAGGTTCACAAGATAGCTCTTGTGGCAGTGCGCGAAGCTCCCGGCGGGGACGGAGCGCTCGGCCTCCGTGAGCGGAACGGGCAGCGCAAGCTCCTCGCCGCCGATGTGGATTACGGCGCCGTGGTTGCGGCTCTCCAGATAGCTTATGTCCTCCGCGGGCAGGGCCGTCATGCGTCCGCCGGAGCGGAACACAAGCGCGCGCGGGCCGCGGCGTTCCCAGGCCATGCGCAGCGCGTCCTCAAGCTCGGACCTGTCCAGCGGCTTGAGAAGATAGTGCAGCGGATGCGCGCCGTACCCGGCGAGGGCGTACTCGGCGCTGCCGGTTATGAATATGACCCGGTCGCGCACGCCGCGCTCATAGAGCCAGCGCGCGAAGGCCAGCCCGTCCGTGCCCTCCATCTGAATATCGAGCAGGTAGAGGTCGAAGTCCGGCGCGCCGGACTCGAGCGCGGCGCGCAGCGCGTCGGCGCTTTCGAAGCAGAGCACCTCCGCCCCGGGCGCCCAGCCGTCCAGTATCTCCCGGCACGCGCCGGCTATGCTCTCGCGCAGGATTTCCTCGTCCTCGCAGACCGCCGCGCGGTAAACGGACATTGTCTCCACCCCCTTCGCGGTTTTCATATTATTTTAGCAGGTTGGCGCGCAAGTTTCAACTCGCACGCGCCCGGCAAAAAACAAAAAAAAATTTGCGATACTATGCAGCCAGTTAATTGTTTTTCTCTTTCGGACAGTGTAAAATTTACGGTACGTAAATTTAAACCCATTTTAACAGGAGGAGTAAAAACATGAAAAAGAAGCTTGGGCTTCTCGCGGCATTCTGCCTGGTAATATCGCTGCTGGTAATATCAGGTTTTGCTGCGGAGGGGGGTATACCTGATAATGCGGTAAATGATGGTTCTTGCGAACTTTTCTCCGCATCAAGCGGGGACAACCCGGAATACAGCGGCACCTGCGGCGACAATCTGAATTGGACCGCAACGTATAACGAAGACGATGATACATACGACTTAGACATCAACTGGGACGAAAATTATGATTCGGACTACATACTGAAGCCTGATTGGGGCAAGCTGCCTATTGAGAAGGTTGTCTCTGTTTATATACGTGGAAAAGTCACCGTCATAGAGGAACGCGCTTTCGCCGGTTTCTCCGGCATGACAAGATTTGAGATTTACGAAGCATCGCCTTATTATCTGCTTCAGGAAATAAAGAAGGACGCTTTCAAAGGCTGCGACAGCCTCAGCTATGCATTGGGCCAAAATGTCGAATGGAACGCCGTTAACATAGACGAAACCGGCAATCAAGCTTTGATTAATGTGTTAAAGGATAGCGGTAAACTCTACGGCGTCTCCTGCGGCGAGGACCTGTACTGGACATATGGGATTTTCGACGGCGAACCCCGGCTTACAATCAAATTCAAATACAACATTACCGAAACCGCGATTACAGACGCCAGCTGGCTGGAAGATTCCGAATTTGACGCCTCAACGGTAACTTCAGTTGCTATCGCTGATTACTCCTATCAATCATTCGCTTCAGAATTGACCGGCATTTGCGAAAGCGCCTTCCCCAAGGACAAGTTTACTGCTCTGGAAACAATTTACCTTCAGTGTCGTATTTCCGAAGATTTCACCCTCGGACCCGGCAATGAGGCAATACTGAACTGTTCTACCTCAGACATAGGGCAAGTAGGCAGCAACGCATATTATTATGTGTATAATGCCACTGGCGCGTATTACGACGACGTAATTATAATAAAGCCCTATGATGACGCTGCTGATGCAACTATACCAAGCGGTTGGACTAACAAATTCAGCGGGTCCACTCTGCACTCTCTGATAATCTCCGAGGGCATTACCGCCCTTGCCGATAATGCGTTTGACGGCAAAAGCTTTTCTGGCGATTCAAGCATCTCCCTCCCCGTCTCGCTCGAGTCCATTGGCGCGAATGTCTTCGGCGACTACAGCCTCTATGGAAAGGTCACCTACGCCGGCACGCAGGAGCAGTGGGACGCCGTAAAGATAGCTGACGGCAACGACGCCCTGCTTGAGAAGCTGCCCCAGAGTCACGGCGTCTGCGGTGCGACCGCGACCTGGCGCATCGACGGCGATACGCTGTACATAGAGGGCACCGGCGAGGTCACGGAGTATCCGTGGTACGGCAGCAGCTTCCCCTTTGAATTCACAAAAATAGTCATCGGCGAGGGCATAACCGGTATAAGAAGCAGCTCCGCATTTCTTAACCATAGAGATATAATAACAAGCATTTCCCTGCCCTCGACATTTACTTGGAACATCTCCGAATTCTCCGATTTTACTGCGCTGAAGACCGTAAATCTTGCCTCCGGCATTAAATCTGTCGGAATCGGCGCTTTTTACAGATGCACCGCGCTGGAGAGCGTCACGATACCCAATTCCGTGACTACTATAGAATACAACGCTTTTTACGGATGCTACGCGCTGGAGAGTGTCACTATACCTGATTCCGTGACAACTATAGAACATAATGCTTTCCAAGACTGCACTGCGCTGGAGAGCATCACTCTGCCCAGTTCCGCGACTATAGAGCACAGCGTTTTCAAAAACTGCACCGCGCTCACGAGCGTCACCATCCCCGGCTCCGTCAAGTTTTCTACCAGCAGCAGCAACCTTTTCGAGGGCTGCACCTCGCTTACCAGCGTCACCCTCGGCGAGGGGCTTGAGACCATACCTGCCTATACCTTCCAGAACTGCACCGCGCTTAAGAGCATAACCTTCCCCTCCACGCTCAAAAGCGTCGGAACCACCGCCTTCAAGGGCTGCTCCAGCCTGGCCACGGTCAATTTCAACAACGGGCTCACGACCATAAACGGCAGCGCCTTTGACGGCACGGCGCTCACGAGCGTCACGCTGCCCGCCACGGTCAGCTCCCTCGGCAGCAGCGCCTTCGCCAACTGCTCCAAGCTCACGAGCTTCACGCTCAGCGACCGCGTCACGACCATCCCGGCCAACGTCTTCGAAAACTGCACTTCCCTGACGAGCATCGTCATCCCCGACACGGTCACCAGCATCAACGACTACGCCTTCCGCGGCTGCACCAGGCTGGCCAGCGCGCAGATCGGGCCCTATGTCCGCTTTGTCGGCGCGGACGTGTTCGGCGGCTGCAGCCAGCTCAAGCTCAAGCTATACAGCGGCAGCTACATGAAGACCTACGCCGACGCCTACGAGATCCCCTACGAAATCATCGGCTCCACCGACGGCGTGGGCATCGACAAGATTGAAACCGCCGAGGGCACGAACGCTGAGGGTAAGCCCTGCACCGTCATCACCATCACCCTGACCGACGGCACCGAGCAGAAGATTTACCTCGACGAGGCCGGCGCGGGCATCGACGATATCAGCAGCGCGCCCGGCTTCGACACCTCCGGCCGCCTCTGCACCGTCGTAACCGTCAAGCTGACCGACGGCAGCACCGAGACCTTCTATATCTACGGCGACATCGGCGGCGAGGACGACGACAAGCCCTCCGGCAGCGTCAGCTTCATCGACGTGCCGCGCGGCGCCTACTACGCCGACGCCGTGGCCTGGGCCGTTGAAAACGGCATCACCTCCGGCACCAGCGCCACGAGCTTCAGCCCCAACGCCGGCTGCACCCGCGCGCAGGTCGTGACCTTTATCTGGCGCGCGATGGGCTGCCCCGAGCCGGTGCGCAGCACGTCCTTCTCCGACGTGGGCGCCAACGAGTACTACAGCAAGGCCGTCGCCTGGGCCGTTGAGAACGGCATCACCTCCGGCACCGGCAGCGGGCGCTTCGACCCGAACGGCGTCTGCACCCGCGCGCAGGTTGTGACCTTCCTGTACCGCGCGCTGAACGGCCGCAGCTACGGCGGCACCGGCTTCACCGACGTACCCAGCGGCGCCTACTATGCCAACGCCGTCACCTGGGCTGTGAATAACGGCGTCACCACCGGCACCAGCGCCACGAGCTTCAGCCCCAACGCCAACTGCACCCGCGCGCAGGTTGTAACCTTCCTCTACCGCGCCGCGGCCTGAACTTAAACAAAAAGAATCCCCCGCCGGGGGATTCTTTTTTGCGCCCGCACAAACCGCGCAAGCAGCCCCCGGCGAATTCGCCGGGGGCTTTGTAAGCAGGCTAAGCGGCTGTCAGATAAGATAAGCCCCGGCGATTGCTCGCCGGGGCTTTGCGTATTTGCTTTACTCAGCTATGTTTTCCATGTAGCGCATGAGCATCGCCGCCGCCTGCGCGCGGGTCGCGGTGCCCTGCGGCACGAGCGTCGTCGTGGTGACGCCGGTCACTATGCCGTTCTCCACGGCCCAGGCCACGGCCTCGGCGGCCCATTCGCTGACGCTGTCCGCGTCGCTGTAGGCGCTCAGGCTGCCGCTGGCCTCCGGCTCACCGGCATAGCGCCAGAGCATCGTTGCGAACTGCTCGCGGGTCACGTATCCGTTCGGGTCCGTGCCGTCGCTGACGCCGCTCTCGGTCGCCCAGACGCGCGCGGCCTCCTGCCAGGTCACGCCGGTTACTATCCTGCCGTCCATGCGGGCGAGGATGGCCCAGAGCATGGAGCGCGTCATATTGGCGTTCGGCTCGAACGTGGTCGCGCTGACGCCGTTCATCAGGCCGCTGCGCCAGACGTAAGCGACGCTTTCATAGAACCACTGTCCCGCCAGCACGTCGGTAAAGGACAGGTTCGCCTCAATCCACTTGGCGTACACCGTGAGCGAACGGGTCATCGTAACCTTGCTCACGGGCTTGGTCAGCGATGCGTCGGCATACCACCCGGCGAAGACATAGCCCTCGCGCTCCGTCGTATACCGGCTGAGGTCAACCGTCTCGCCCAGCCTGAAGGTCGCCGTCCTCACCGGGCTTCCGCCGTTGGCGGCGAAGTGCAGCGTCACGGTCTGTGGCAGCGTCTCGCTGACGCCCCACTGCGCGTAGAGGTCGTCGGGGAGGTTGGTCGTGCCGCTGTATCCCAGAACGCTTATTGAGGAAATACTGTTGCCGCTGCCGTCGGCACTGGTGTTCCAGCCCTTGAACTGCTGGTCGATGCCCTCGCTGCCAAATACGGTCACGGCGCTAGGAAGCTGGAGGCTGGAACCGGTCGCCCTTATATTGACGTAGTATTTTTTCGTTGCGTCGTCGTCTCCGTAGTTCTTATGCAGCGTGGAGGTCTTAATGCGCACTTCGGCAAACACGTCGCCGTTCTGCGCCTCAACGGTGCCGGTGGAAAGCTTGGTCTGAAGCTCATCCAGGTAGCCAGCCGTGGCTATGGTCTTTACCGTACGGGTATTGCGCCAGCCGAACTCCACCTCGGGCAGAGTTACCTTGCCATCCGTTATCATGACTACGTCGTAGCTCGGATTGCCGTCGGAGTAATATTGAAGGACACAGTACTCGCCCCCCAGCTGGTCAAGGTGAATGACCTGCTCGTAGAGGTCAAGGACGCGCGGGTCGCCGTTCGGGTCGAGTTCGTTGCCTCTGGTGTACCATTCTCCGCTTCCGTCCGGCTCGGTATTCCAGCCCTTTATGAGGTAGTCCTCGCCTCGCTCGCCCCAGCTGTCGGGCTTATTATATGCGCCGCTGGGATTAGATACGCGGCTTAACAGCACGGTTTCCTCTACCTCGTTGCCGTTTCTATCCGTGTAGTGATAGGTCACCTTGTGGCTCTTGTATTCGGTGCTCCAGACGGCCTGAAGCACGACGTGGTTCTTGCCTCTGAGGTCTATCGTGTCGCCCGCGTCGTAATACTCGGTGTTGCGCTCGTCGCTTCCGAGCATCCAGCCAAGGAACACGGAGCCTTCCGGCGCATTGGTGAACATGTTGTCTTTCACGGTGAATACGCCGTTATTTCCCGCGGTGTCAATCTCATACGCGTCTCCGCCGGAAGTCGTGCCTCCGACGCCCACGTACTGCACAAACGGAGCGCTCACCGCCTCGTACTGCACGGTGAAGCGGGCGGGGCTGCCGTTGGCCGCGACCTCGGCCTTGAGCTCCTCGCCGCTCAGGTTGAGGCTGTAGTTGCTGCCGGACTTGTCGGACTTATAGCCGGTCATGGCATGGCCGTCTTTGTAGAAGTACTCGAATTCGGGATTTATTATCGAGCCGTTAGTGGCGACGCCGGTTGAGATTATATGATACTCGCTGCCGTCGGCGGTCTTGCCGCCGCCGCCGTAGATTATGCCGGTGTTGCCCAGGTCCTCATCCTCGCCGCTGGTAGTCAGCCTGGGATAGAGGGTCTTCCCGCCGGTCACGGTTACAGCCTGTCCGGCCAGATACTGACGCGCGCCGTCGGACCACATCGTAACAAACGTGCCGTCGGCCAGCACGGCGGGCAGGGTCACGGTACCGCCCTCCGTGAAGGTCAGGATGTGCTGCGTCTGGGCGTGGTCGCCGACGACGATGCCGTGCTCCTCGTCGCTGAGAATTACATAGTTGCCGTTCTCCGGGATTTCCTCATACTGGGCGTAGAGGTCATCGGGCAGCGCGGAGAACTCGGCGTCCTCCCGGTACCAGGTGCCGCTGCCGTCCGCTGCGGAGCTGTAGCCGACGAGGATTTCGTCGGGTTCACCGCGATAATTGTTTACGCGTTCAGGTATGTATGGGAAGAGCATCCCCTCGAAGTAGTATGCCTGAATATTTTCTTCGTCATATATATTCGACTGCTGGTAGTGGATGGTGACATACTCGCCATAGAGCGGAGAGGCTTGCCACAGCTCGCGATATGTTGCGGAGAAGGTATCCCCGGGCAGATATATGCCGCCGTTTATGTACCAGCCGGTGATGGGCTCCGTCGTGTTGAATTCGGAGGCTTCGGGCAGGGTAAAGGCACGCTGAGACTGGTTGGGCATGTCATTCTTGTCCAGGATGTAATAATCCGCGCCGTCAGCAGTTTCGCAGTCGTACCACATGAACAGGATAGCCGGAGTCGAGACGGTGACAATCTGCGCGTAGAGCTTCGTGGGGTTGTTCTTGTCGCTGCTCAGGCTTTCGGGTGAGGAGTAAAGGCTGTATCCGGTTCCCGAGCCGTCGGCGACTGTGTTCCAGCCCACCTGGAACGCCGCTTTGTAATCGCTGATTCCATTGCCGTAGTCACCGATAGCCCGCCAGGTTATCTGCCCGTTGGAAGCGGTCTGACGCAAGGTTACGTTTCTGCTCTCGCCGCTGCCGTCGTTCTTATAGAACGTCGCGTAGCGCTCTTCCAGCTGCGCCTGAGCCGACACTCCGTCGTCCGCCGCGAAGGCCCCGAAGGGCAGCAGCGCGAACAGCAGGAGCAGTGCGAGGTTCAGGCTTATGAGTTTCTTTGCCATACCTTTTTACCTCCGTTTGTACTTATTCTTCTAACCTGCCCTTCCATCAGGCCGATGGCAAGCCAGAAGAAGGGAGAAGTTATACAGGTGCTTATGCCGAAGAACGCCTGTACGCAGTAGCACAGCGCGGCGCCCCCGAGGGCGCACACGGCGGCGTCACGGCAGTTGACCGCCCAGTCCCGGGCAATTATCACCAGCATGGCCAGATATAAGGCGAGCGCCGGTATGCCCTGATGAAAGGCGATGTTGAGATATTCGTTGTGCGCCGCGTCTATCTCCGCGACGATTGTTGCGCCGAGGCTTTCGTCGTAGCGGGTAAAGGCCTCAAGCCCGGCGTGAATCATTGTGTCCGGCCCGAAGCCCAGCAGCGGATGCTCCGGAAGCTTCGCCAGCACGCCCTGCCAGATATGCAGCCTGCCGGAGCCGAAGCTGCCGCTCGCCCGGCCGTGGAGTATCTCGTGCAGCTCATGCAGGAGGCCGCCGCCAGCGTCAAAGAAGTAAAGCGTGAGCACGCCCAGCGCCATGAGCGCTGCCAGAGCGGCGAAATATATGATACGCGCGCGCGGCTTTTTAAAGAATACGCACGGCAGGCAGAGCAGCGCGCCGAAGCCGGCGCCCACGAATCCGGCCAGGACGCCCAGACACACAAGCAGGGCCAGCGCAAGCAGCAGCGGCGCAGTCAGAGCGAACCGGGCCGCGCCGCGCTGCTTCACAAGCGAAATCCACAGCAGCGGTATCGCAAGGCAGAGGAAGGCGGCCACAAAGTCTATGTTGCCGATAGTCCCCGCAAACGCGCTCGGGAACTCCACGTAGGAGTCCGAGTAGGAGTAGCCCTCGGGAAAGAGATTGAAGGGATTGCAGTCGAGCAGTATCTGAACAAGGGCTAGCGCGCTGAAAAGCGCGATGGACACGCCGGCAACGGCGAGCATGGGCCTGTCCGGCCTGCCGTAGACGCTAAGCAGGATGAAGCTGAGCACGTAAATGCTTATTGTAAGCGCGCCCTCGTACCTCGAGCCGCCTATTACGGTCTCCGGAAAGTAGTCCGAAAGCAGCGCCGACGCCCAGGTAAGCAGAAGGTACGCGGCCGCCAGCCGCTGCGGCCATGTTGAGCACAGCAGCAGCTTTTTGGGCGAAACCACGCCGCCCTGCCCTATGACAAGCCTCTCAAGCGCCAATACGGCCATGATTACGACATATCCGCCGCATATCAGGCAAAAGGCCCGGAACTTGTCGTCCTGAATGGTCAAATACCCTCGCGTTCCCGTGAAGAACAGGAAAACCGTGAGCATAACGTATATGTACGCCTTTGTCACTATGACATAGGGGTTCTTTGGATTTTTCTCTGAGCCTTTTTTCTTCAGCACTTTCGCCTCTCCCAACGCCCGACGCCCCTCCGTCCCCGGCCTTTCGTCCGCAAAAAGCGCCCTGACCGGCCATTTATAGATTTTACATTGTTCTCACATCAAAAACAATAAGCTGGCTGCATAGTATTCGCAATTTATTTTTGCAAAAAGCAGCGCAAAGCAAAAACCACATGGCCTCCGCATAAGCGGAGGCCATGTGGTTTTTTACCGAGCCGCAAGCCCGAATTAGTACGGGTTTGCGGCGTTTAAATTGAGTTACTCTGCGCTCGCAGCGAATCGCTGGAGCATGGCGGCCGCCTCGGCGCGGGATGCCGTGCCGCGCGGGTCGAGGATGCCGCCGCCGCGGCCGGAGATTATGCCCTCGCCGCAGGCCCACTGCAGCGCGGG